>JBFIDS010000069.1:0-10889 GCA_041603715.1 Paraconexibacter sp.
CCGCCGCGCCCGGCGGGCGCCAGGAGCCGGGGATGTCCGACCCCCGGTCCCGGTGCTCACCTCCGGCGCGGCGGCGAAGCCGGCGCGACTAGATCGTCGTGCGGACCGTGCCGGTCGAGCCGAACCCGAGGCGGCGCTTCGCCGCGCCCGTGAGGTCCCACTCGCGGCCGGCGATGAACGGCCCGCGATCGATGACCCGGATGGTCGCGGTCCGACCGCGGTAGCGGAACGTCACCTTCGTCCCGCAGGGGAGCGACTTGTGCGCGACGCCGACGGTGCCGTACCCGAGCGTCTGGCCGCAGGCCGTGCGCCGGCCGTAGAAGCCGGGCCCGTACCAGGACGCGTGACCAGAGCGGTACACGTTGACGCGGCCGAGCGTGCGTCGGGAGGCGGTCGTGCCGTGATCGTCGGAGACGCGGACGCGGACGGTCGCGCGCATCGGGCGGGACGTCTTCCACGTGACGCGGTAGGCGCCGCTCTTCGACGTGCGGTCGCGATCGACCGTCGTCCAGCGCTTGCCGCGGCGGACCTGCATGCGGACGACCCGGCCCGCCTTCGCCGGGTAGACGCGGCCGCGGATGACCGAGGAGCGACCCGCGCTGACGTGCCGCCTCACCGACGTCGTGCGCATCTTCGCGGCGACGCGGAGGCGCAGGTCGGGGCTCGTCACGGCCTGGGCCGCCGCGCTCGAGGCCCGGACGGCCTGGCCGTCGGGGGACCCGAGGACGACGCGGAGCGCGCCGTTGCGCCGGACGCGGCCGGACACCCGGTAGCGGCCGTCGGGGGACGGCGTGGAGCGCGCGACCTGCTCCCAGGCGTCCCCGGAAGGACGGTGCTGGAGGACGACGCGCGTCCCCGCCGGTGCGCCCGTGACGCGGCCGGTGACGACGGCCTTGTCGCCGTAGCGGACGTGCTTCTTGGCGAGCTTCGCGGTGATCTTCGGGGCCGTCGCGGTCGTCGCGGTGGCCGGTGCGGTCTGGGCCGACCCGGTCGCCGTGAGGGCGCCGAGAGCGGCGAGGGAGAGTGCGCCCGAGGTGACCAGCCCGCGGGCACGGGGGTGTGACGGCGTCATGCCGTGACCTCCTGCTGACGTCTGTCGCCTACGGGGTTAGCTGTCGGGCTCGCAGCCCGTCGGCCCGCGCGATTGGCGCGATCCGGCGGGACGCTACGGCCGCATCAGCGGCCGATTCGCCCCAGCCCGCCACGCTCGTGCGCGGCAGGCGAGTGGGTCCCCCGTTCCCCCCCGCAGTGGGCAGGAAGGATTCGGCGATCGAACAACTGTTCGTAGAGTAGCGATGATCGCCCTTCCTTGTGTGATCACGGTCACAGGACCGGAAGGGGTGAAATCGTCGCTATGCAGGGGAAACGCGACGGACGCTGCGGGGTGACGCGCGGACGGACGGGGGAACGGGGTGGCGGCCCGCGTCGAGCCGCCACCCCGCGCGCGTCAGGCGGCCTCGGCGGGGGCGACCTCGCCGAGGTGCGCGAGCTCGTCGCACAGCTTCGTGAGGCCGAGGCGGATCCTGCTCTTGGCGGTCCCGAGGGGGACGCCGGCACGCTTGGCGATCTGGTCGGCGGTGAGGCCGCCCCAGTAGGCGAGCACGACGGCCTCGCGTTGGGGCTCGGGAAGGGTCCGCAGAGCCTCCCGCACGACACGGCGGTCGCCCTCACGCTCCGCCATCGGCGCGGGACGGTCTTCGACGCGCGCTTCGCTCTGGGCGACGACGACCTTGAGGCGGTCGCTCGCCCGGCCGGCGGCCTGGCCCTCGCGCCAGAGGTCGAGCGCGCGACTGCGGGCCATCAGCCGCAGGTAGCTCCCGAGCTCCCCGCGCCGCGCGTCGTACTTCTGCGGGTTGCGCCACACCTTGAGGAACACGTCCTGGCAGACGTCCTGCGCCTGTGTGGCGTTGCCCAGGATCCGGTAGGCGGCACCGTAGACGCTGCGGTGGTGCTCGTCGTAGATCCGGGTGAACGTCGTCTCTTCGTGGAGGTTCATGACGGACGGGAGGCCTTTCGCAGCCGGGGGAGGTGACCTTCAACAAGCGACGCGGCAAGCTTACACAAGTTGTTGAATGTTGTCGAGGGTTCTGTTGAATGCCGCCGACACGCCAGCGACATACCCGGTCGAGCGCGTGCCGACGCCCCCGTCCCAGCACACGAAACGAGACGGCCGCGCCGTTCCTGCGATCCTTCCCAGCCGTGCGCATCGCCCTCGCCCAGCTCAACCTCACGGTCGGTGACCTGCCCGGCAACGAGGCCAGGATCAGCCGGTCGATCGACGACGCGAGGGCCGCCGGCGCCCAGCTCGTCGTCCTCCCGGAGCTCGCCGTCACCGGCTATCCACCCGAGGACCTGCTCTTCAAGGAGCACTTTCTCGCGGACGCGCGCACGGTCGTCGACCGCCTCGCCGCGAGGACGACCGGGATCGTCGCGATCGTCGGCTTCCCCGAGCGCGCCGACGACGTCTACAACTCCGCCGCCGTCCTCGCCGACGGGGCGGTCGTCGGGGTCTACCGCAAGATGCGGCTCCCGAACTACGGCGTCTTCGACGAGGTCCGTTATTTCCAGGCCGGTGACCGACCAGCGCTCGTCGACGTCGACGGGGTCCCGGTCGGCATCACGATCTGCGAGGACCTCTGGGTCCCCGGACCTCCGGCGACCGACGAGGTGCTCGCGGGCGCGCGCCTGCTCGTCAACCTCACCGCCTCGCCCTACCCCCGCGGCAAGGGCGTCGAGCGCGAGCGGATGCTCGCCCAGCGTGCCCGGGATCATCTCGCGCCCGTCGCGTTCTGCGCGCTCGTCGGCGGGCAGGACGAGCTCATCTTCGACGGCCACAGCGTCCTGCTCGACCACGAAGGCCAGGTCGTCGCCCGCGCGCCCCAGTTCGAGGAGGCGCTCCTCGTCGCCACTGTCGACACCCGAGCGGCGGGCAACGCCCGGCTGCGCGACACGCGCCCCCGGCTCGCGCGGCGTGACGACCGTGCCGACATCGCCGGCGGGGTCGAGCACCTCGGCACGGTCACGACGTCCGCCCCGTCCGACGCGACCGGCGGCCCGGCGGCCCCCGCCGACGCACCCGCGGGCGAGGTCGCCCCTCTCCTCGAGGGCGACGAGGAGGTCTATGGCGCGCTCGTCCTCGGCACCCGCGACTACGTGGCGAAGAACGGGTTCGAGCACGTCGTCCTCGGCCTGTCGGGCGGCATCGACTCCACACTCGTCGTGCTCGTCGCCGTCGACGCCCTCGGGCCCGAGCGCGTGAGCTGCGTCGTGATGCCGTCGCGCTACTCCTCGGGCGGGACCCAGGACGACGCCCGGGTGCTCGCCGCCAACCTCGGCGTCCGCTGCCTCGAGCTTCCGATCGAGGGGCCCATGCGTGCCTACGACGAGCTGCTCGCCGAGACGTTCGCCGACGTGGAGCCCGACCTCACCGAGGAGAACCTCCAGGCCCGCATCCGCGGGAACCTCCTCATGGCACTGTCGAACAAGTTCGGGTGGCTCGTCCTCACGACCGGCAACAAGTCGGAGATGTCGGTCGGGTACTCGACGCTCTACGGCGACAGCGCGGGCGGGTTCGCGGTCATCAAGGACTGCCCGAAGCAGCTCGTCTACTCGCTCGTCGGGCTCCGTCGCGGCCGCGACGACGTCGATCCGGTCCCCGACTCGATCGTCAGCCGCCCGCCCTCGGCCGAGCTCCGCGAGGATCAGCGCGACGACGACTCGCTCCCGCCCTACGACGTCCTCGACGCGATCCTCACCGGCTACGTCGAGGAGGACCTCGGCCGCGAGCAGCTCGTCGCCCGCGGGTTCGACGTTGACGTCGTCGACCGCATCATCCGGCTCGTCGACGTCGCCGAGTACAAGCGGCGCCAGTCGCCCCCGGGCGTGAAGATCACCCCGCGGGCCCTCGGCCGCGACCGGCGGCTGCCGATCACCAACCGCTACGGCGGCTGAGGCCCGGCCTCAGGCCTCGGGCGGCTGGCCGCCGACGCCGAGGGCGCGGGCCTGCTCGGCGAGCGCGGGCGGGAGAGGCCGGACCGCGATCGTCATCCGGATGATCGCGCACAGGCGGCCGGCGTCGTCGGTGATGTCGACCTCCCAGACCCAGGTCGTGCGGCCACGGTGCCGCCGGCGGGCCTCGGCGTCGATCCGGCTCCCGAGCACCGGGCGCAGGAAGCTCGTCTGGTTCGACAGACCCTGTGCGGAGTTGCCGTCGCGCAGGACGGCCATCCCGGTGCCCATCGACGTGATGGACTCCGCGATCGACGCGAGGAGCCCACCGTGGACGAGGCCCATCGGCTGCTTGTGACGATCCTCGATGTCGACGTGCGCGAGGACGCGCTCCTCGGTCTGCTCGTCGACGACGAGCCCGTAGAGCGCGTCGAAGGTCTTCTCGTACGGGATCGGGAGGGGCAGCTCGGACATGGACGCGGACCCTAGATCATCCTCCCCGGCACGCGGCCGCTCCGCCGCCGCGCCGCGCCCCGCCCGTCCCCACGACGCGCCGGCCCGCTCACTGCGGCGCCTCGTGTCGCCCGCCTCCACTAGGCTCCGCCGTCTATGGCAGGCGTCGACGATCTCCCGGCCGACCAGAAGGCCGTCATCCAGCTCCTTCTCAAGCAGGGCAAGTCCTACGCGGAACTCGCGGGGCTCCTGCGCCTGGACGAGGCCGGAGTGCGCGACCGCGCGCTCGACGCCCTCGACGCCCTCGGGCCCGACGACCCCGGTGACCTCCCCCAGGACCGCCAGGACGAGATCGCCGACTACCTCCTCGGCCAGCAGACGGCCTCGCAGCGCGCCGCCACCCGTTCCTACCTCGAGGGCGCGGCCGCAGGCCGTGCCTGGGCCCGCGTCGTCTCCTCGGCCCTGCGCCCGATGGCGGGCGACAACCTGCCCGACATCCCGACCGAGGTCGTGGAGGCCGAGCAGGCCTTCGACGCCCTCGAAGCCCGCAAGGCCGCGCGCGACGACCGCGCGCGCTCGTCGAAGCTCGGCGGCATCCTGCTCCTCGTGGGCGTGGGCATCGCGCTCGCCGTCGGGGTCATCCTCCTCGTCGGCGGCGGTGACGACGACGACGGGGGCGACGACCGCGCCGCGACGACGCAGACGGCGACCGACGCCCAGCAGCCGACGGTCGAGGCGCAGATCAACCTCACCGGGCAGAACGGCTCGGACGCGATCGGCGTCGTGCAGGTCCTCTCGCAGGGCGACCAGCGCGCGATCGCCGTGAGCGCTCAGGACATGCAGCCGGGCTCGCGGTACGTCGTGTGGCTCTACAACTCGCCCAGCGAAGCCGAGTTCCTCGGGTTCGCCCCGCCCGTCGGGGACGACGGACGTCTCGCCGGTCTCGCGCCGCTCCCGGCCAACGCCGGGGACTTCCGCAGCATCGTCGTCTCGCGCGAGCGGACCGATCGACCGACCCGTCCGTCGACGCTCGTCCTGCGCGGGGAGTTCGCCGACGCCGCCACCCCGGACGCCGGAGGCGGAGCCGCACCGGAAGCCGGCGGCGACGCCGCCCCGGGCGACACCGGGACCGCGCCCGACGCGGGTGCCGGCGGCGAGTCGGAGACGAACCCCGCCGGCTGACGACTCGACGCCGGTCCTCCGGCGGCGGCGGCGCCGCCGGAGCGACGACGGTGCCTGCCGCGGCGAGGCGGCGCCGGACCGTCAGGCGTACAGAGCGGCGAGGCCGTCGAGGGCCTCGTCGAGGAGCGACTTGGTCGCGTTGGTGACCATCGGTCCGCCGAGCTTCGACATGCCCTTCATCGACTGGCTCAGCGCGATCGTCACCTTCGTCCCGTCGCCGTCGGGCTCGAGCCGCACGACGGTGTCCGACGACACGAGCACCCGGGCGAAGGGGGTCCCCTCGATCTCCTGGCTCCACGCGATCTCGGCCGGCTCCTCGAGGCTCGTGAGCCGGAAGTCGGCGCGGACGCTGCGGCCCTTCTCGGTCATCATCACCTGGGTGAAGCCCGCGTGGTCGACGCTCTCCACGCGCGTCACCTTCGGCCACCACCGCGGCAGGTGGTACGGGTCGCCGACGACCTCCCACACCTCATCGGGGGTCGCGGGGACGGTGCGCTTGCGTTTGGTCGTAGGCACGTCGGGTCACTCGCTGTCGTAGCTGATGAGGGCGTCGACGGCGTGGCCGGCGAGCGCCGCCCGCCCGGGGAGGAAGCCGAGCTCGATGAGGAACGCGCACCCGGCGACGACGCCCCCGAGGCGCTCGACGAGATCGCACAGCGCTCGCGCGGTCCCTCCAGTCGCGAGGAGGTCGTCGTGCACGAGGACACGCGCACCGCGGGCGACGGCGTCGCTGTGGAGCTCGAGCGCGTCGGTGCCGTACTCGAGGAGGTACTCGGCGCGCACCGTGTCGTGCGGGAGCTTGCCGGGCTTGCGCGCGAGGACGAAACCGCAGCCGAGCTCTCGGGCGAGTGCGGGACCGAGGAGGAAGCCGCGTGCCTCCGCGCCGATGACGACATCGGGGGCGTGCGGCCGGGCGAGCTCGGCGAGCGCCCGCACGGCGGCGTCGAGCGCCTCCGGGGCGGCGAGCAGCGGCGTGACGTCCTTGAAGCCGATGCCGGGTTTCGGGAAGTCGGGGATCTCGCGGACGTAGGACCGCAGATCGATCTGCTGCTGCTGCGTGCTCACCGCGTGATCTTGCGCAGGTCGCGGACGAGCAGCAGGTGCTTGAGGTGCGTCGTCACGGCGGCGAGGTTCTCGAGCGCCTCGAGCGCCTCCTTGCGCCGGTCCGCGTTGCGGGAGCGCAGGGCGGGCGCGAGGAGCTGCTGCAGGAGCGCCGCCTCGCGGTCGGCGGAGCTGCGGAACACGCGCAGGTTGCGGCCGCCGACGCCGTAGCGGGCGAGCTCGGCGACCGCGCGGACGATCTCCCGCTCGGTCTCGTCGTAGTACTTCGTCCCCGCGCGGAGGTCGCCGCGGATGACGCCGTACTCCTCCAGCTCGTGGATGAGGCGCGGATCGGCCTGCGTGTCCTCGACGACGTCGGCGAACGAGTAGAGCGCGGGCGTCGCGGCGACGGTCACGCTCGCGTTGCGGCGCGGACGCCGCTCGGCGGACTCCGGAGCGCCGGCGTTCACCGTGACCTCCTCCTCGGAGGCCCGCCCGGACGCGAGCTCCTGCCGGATGACGCGCAGCGGGAGGAACTCGTCCCGCTGGAGCCGCAGGATCGTGCGCAGCCGCTGGACGTCGTTCTGGCTGTAGAGCCGGTAGCCGCCCGGGGTGCGCCGTGGCTGCAGGAGCTTCTGATCCTCGAGGTAGCGGATCTTCGAGATCGAGATGTCGGGGAACTCGGTCTTCAGCGCCTTGCAGACCGCCCCGATCGTCATCGACTTCCGCGGCCGGACGTCCCCGGAGGGTTCGTCCACGTCGCTGCCGGTCGAGCGCGTATGGGGGTCGACCGTCGCCATCAGCGCGTGAGGAACGTGAGCTTGTACTTGCCGACCTGCAGCTCGTCGCCGTCGTCGAGCCGCTGGCTGTCGATCCGCTTGCGGTTCACGTAGGTGCCGTTGAGCGAGCCGAGGTCGTCGAGGTACCAGGCGTCCCCGCGGCGTACGACGAGAGCGTGGTCGCGTGAGACGGTGACGTCGTCGAGGAACACGTCCGAGTCGGGGCGGCGCCCGATCGAGTGCCGGTCGGCCTCGAGGGGGAAGCTCTCGCCGACACGGCCCCCACCGGCGCGGATGACGAGTGCCGCGCCCTGCGCGGCGACGGTGTCGAGGTCGACCGGGATCAGCTCACCGGTCTCTCCCACGCGGTAGGTCGCGGTCTGCGGCTCGCCGTCGCCCGTGCTCGTCGGAGGGGCGAGATAGGCCCCGCACTTCTGGCAGTAGTTCGCGCCCTCCGTGTTGACGAACGCGCATTCCGGGCAGTGGACGGCCATGACGGACCTCGTCGCCGCGGCTTCCGGCTAGGAGCTCTCGCCGCCGGCGCGCCCCGCGAGGATGTCCGTGAGCCGCTGCACGTCCGCTCCGGTGATCACGTCCTCGCCGGTCTCGTGCTTCTTGCGCAGGCGGTTGACGAGCTCGGCCCGGAGGATGTCGATCTTCCCGTGGAGGATGCGCCGCTTGTAGGAGATGTCGATCTCCTCCTCGGTGAGTCGCTGGATGAGATCCTTGAGCTCCTGATCGGAGAGCGAGCCGAGGTCCGGGAACGTGTCCATGTCCTTCTCCTACGCGCGGGGTTCGACGGATGCCGCGACGGGCGCGAGCATACCAGCGTTCCCGCAAGGGTCAACCAGAGCTTGAGGGTGTGCACGTCGCGTTGCGTCAGGGACGCGGCGGGGTCCGCTGCGCGATCTGGCGGCGGGCGTCCCGGATGTACATCACCGTCGCGATCCACGCGAGGACGAGCCCGATCGCGAGGAGGACCTCCGCGAGGGTCTCGAGCGCGACGAGCGCGAAGAAGATCGCGCTCATGACCGGGCCGACGGCGATGCGGCCGGGCCAGTTGATGCGGAACTCGACGTCGCGGGTCATCGCGTAGCGCCCGCCCACGAGCATGACGACCTCACGGAAGACGAGGATCGCGAGCGCCCACCGCGGAAGCAGCTCGAAGTTCCACACGACGGCGACCCCGGAGATGACGAGGAGGCGGTCGACGACGGGATCGAGCAGCGCGCCGAAGCGGCTGTACTGCCCGGTGATGCGCGCGGCCATGCCGTCGAGGTAGTCCGACCACCCGATGACGGCGAAGATGATCGCGGGGAGGGCGTCGGTCCCGGAGTCCGACGCGAACGCGAGGACGAGGAAGACCGGGATCAGCCCGAGGCGGACGAAGCCGATCGCGTTGGGGATCGTCCACACGTTCCACGGCGCGTCCGACAGGGTCGCGGCCGGGGGTGGACCCGAGCGGTCGAGTCCGAGGAGGCGACGCGTCGTCATGCGCGTCTGCTCGACCCGCTCGCGGGTCGTCTCCCGGGCCTGCTCGACCCGCTCCCGTGTCGTCTCGCGCGCCTGCCCGACCCGCTCGCGGGCCGTCTCGCGCGCCTGCTCGGCGCGTTCCCTCGGCGTCAGCGGAGGCTCTGCCACAGGCTCCTCACCGCGTCGGCGGCGCCCTCGAGCGGGATCCCGCCCTCGACGTCCTCGCGGCCGCGCCGGACCTGCGCCTCGATCGCCCCCGAGTCGAGGGAGCGCTTGCCGAGCGTCAGCCGCAGCGGGCACCCGACGAGCTCCGCGTCGGCGAACTTCTCCCCCGGGCCCGCATCACGATCGTCGAAGAGGACCTCGAGCCCGGCCTCGGTCAGCTCGGCGTACAGCGCCTCGGCGGCCGCGCGCTCGGGGGTGTCGGCCTTCCCCAGGGCCACGAGCTCGACCTGCCACGGCGCGATCGCCCGGGGCCAGCAGATGCCGCGCTCGTCGGCGGACTGCTCGACGGCGGCGGCCGCGATCCGTGCCGGGCCGATCCCGTAGGAGCCCATCCACACGGTCTGCTCCTTGCCGGTGCTGTCGAGGTAGGTCGCCTTGAGCGGCTCGGAGTAGCGCGTCCCGAGCTTGAAGATGTTCCCGATCTCGATCGCGGGCTCGATGCGGACCTCGGCACCGCCGACCGTGTCCCCGGGGGCGACGAGGCGCACGTCGACGCGTTCGCCCGCGGGGATCTCCATCACGCGGTGGAGGTCGGGCCGGTTCGCGCCGACGACCCAGCTGCCGGGGGTGATCGCGGCGTCGAGGAGGACGTCCGGTCCGGCACCCGTCTCCGGGGGCCCGAGGAAGCCGGCAGGACCGGGCAGCTCCTCGTCCCCGGCCGGCCGGAACGGCTCGCCGAGGAGGTTCGTGAGCTTCGTCGGCGCGACCTGGTGGTCGCCGCGCACGAACACCATGACGAGCCCACGCGACTCCGTCACCACGGGATAGGCCTTCACGAGGTTGCCGGGCGCGCACCCGAGCGCGCGGCTCACCGCCTCGATCGTCGTGAGGCCCGGCGTCGCGTGCTCCCCGGTGAGGGAGTGCGGCGGGACGGGCTGCGGGTCCGCCGAGGCGATCTCGAGGTTCGCCGCGTAGCCGGGCGCGAGGACGACGTCGTCCTCCCCGGCCGGGCAGGGGGCCATGTACTCGTGGGCGCGCGTGCCGCCCATCATCCCGACGTCGCTCTCGCACTCGAACCACTCGAGGCCGCAGCGGTCGAAGATGCGCGCGTAGGCGCCGCGGTGGGCCTCGTAGCTCGCGTCGAGTCCCTCGGCGTCGCGGTCGAACGAGTACGAGTCCTTCATGATGAACTCGCGCGTGCGCAGCACCCCGGCGCGGGGGCGCGGCTCGTCGCGCTCCTTCGTCTGGAAGTGGTAGAGGACGAGCGGCAGCTCGCGGTACGAGCGCACGATCTGGGCGACGTGGAACGTCATCGCCTCCTCGTGGGTCATCGCGAGGACCATGTCCGCGTCCTTACGGTCCTTGAGCCGCATCAGCTCATCGCCGACCGTCTCCCAGCGGCCTGACCGCTTCCACAGCTCGGCCGGGAGGAGGACGGGCAGGAGCATCTCCTGGCCGCCGATCGCGTCGATCTCCTCGCGCACGACCTGGACGACCTTCTCGTGCACGCGCCACCCGGCCGGAAGCCACGTCCACAGGCCGGCACCGATCTGGCGGATGAGGCCGGCGCGCACCATGAGCTGGTGGGAGACGGCCTCCGCGTCCGCGGGGGGCTGGCGCTCCGTGGGCAGGAACAGGTGCGAGAGGCGGCTCATCGGCCGCGCAAGCCTAGTACCCCGGGGCCCGGGCATGGTCCCGGTCCCATCGGGGGATATGTTTGGGACGACGTTCACCCCATCAGTTCCGAGGAGAAGACATGGCCTTCAGCGTTCCCCCCCTCCCCTACGCCTTCGACGCGCTCGAGCCGCACATCGACGCGCAGACGATGGAGATCCACCACGACAAGCA
>JBFIDS010000070.1:0-10865 GCA_041603715.1 Paraconexibacter sp.
GCGCTCGACGGAGGCCCGGATGCAGGTGAAGCTAGGGGTGTCGCGCTCGGTCCACGCGCTCGACTCGGTCGTTCGCAGGCGCTGGACGAGATCGAGGAACGACGCGATGTCGTCGGTGTCGAACGCGACGACGAACTCCTGGTCGTCGAGGCCGAAGCAGTACGTCGTGTGGTTGTCGACGTTCGGGTACTCCTTGCCGACCTTGATGTGCTCCTGCATGATCCGCCACCGCTCGGCGGCGTCGAGGCCGTACCACTCCCGCCGCTTGACGAAGGGATAGACGAACAGGTACTTGCCGTTGAACGGACGCGGCTTCGTGCGCTGCTCATCGCTGTACTCCGACGTCTTGCGCATCCCGAGGAACGAGTAGGGCTCGTCGGCCCAGCGCATGAGCCCGCTCTGCGCGAGGACGACGTGGAACTCGTGGATGCGGTCGAGGTTCTCCGTCTCGGTGACGAGCATGAGGTCGGCGTCCCCGCGGGTCCCGACGAGGGAGAACGCCTGAAGGAGATGGTCCTCGGCGAAGTCCTCGCACGCCGCGAGGAACTCGCGCTTGTGCTCGGCCCGCTCCGCGTCGGGCAGGCGCCGCCAGGCACGGTCGGTCTTGAGGAACGTGTACTTGACGAAGTGGCGATCGGCCATGGCGCACCCGCGCCGCGGGGGCAGGGGGGAGGTCCGGGAGGACGGCCGCGGCGGGGGGCGAAACTATAGTGATGGCGATGTCCCCGCCCCTCCGCGCAGGCGCGGCGCCCCGCCTGCCGCGGAAGCGGAAGTTCGCAGGGGTGTCCGCGACGATCGTCCTCGTCGTCGCCCTCCTCGGCGCTCTGCTCGACGCGGCGGCTCCGGCCGGCGCGCAGGAGCGCAAGACCCGGGTGGTGCTCGCCTTCCTCCCCGCGACGGAGGACACGCCCGACCCCGGCCGGCAGGCCATCTCGGTCCTCGACCGGCTGGACGCGCGGCCTGCGCTCGCGCTCGGTCTCACCGGTGCGACGCAGGGCCGCTACGAGCAGATCCAGGCCTATCTCGACATGACCCAGGGGTCCCGCGCCTCGACGTCGGCGTACTCCCCGCAGGAGCCGCCCGAGCTCGAGTTCTACGAGATGGACGGCGGCGCGCTCTACCAGCGCTGGCTCGAGGTTCGCGACCGGGCGCGCGAGGCCCCCGTCGATGCGCGACCGGGGCTGCTCGGTGAGCTCGTCCCGGGCGGGACGGCCTACGTCGGCGTCACCGGCCGCGCGCACCTCGAGGGCATCGCCGCGGTCGACCGCGCCGGGCGCATCGACGAGGTCTCCATCGGCCCGGCGCGCGACGTCGCGCAGCGGACGGCCGCCGCGATGCGCAGCCGACGCTTCGTCGTCGTCGGGCTGCCGACCGGGGAGCCCGGCGGGGTCGCCCTCGACCGTCTCATCACCGACCACGACCCGCGTGACCTCCTCCTCGTCATGCAGACCCCGCCGGACCTGCGCCTGCCGCAGCTCCTGCCCACCGGTGCCCTCGGGCTCGGGACCGAGGGTCGGATCACCTCGTCGACGACACGACGGGAGGGGCTCGTCGCGGGCATCGACGTCCTGCCGACGGTGCTGCGGCACCTCGGCGTCCCCGTCCCGAACGTCGTGAAGGGTCAGCCGATGCGCGTCGAGGGCGAGCGGTCCGCGAGCGCCCTACGCGACCTCAACGACCGGCTTCGCGTCGTCGGCGGCCGACGCTTCGGCGCGCTGGAGACCCTCATCGCGTTCTGGCTCGCCGTCGTGCTCGTCGCGGGGTACTTCGCCGATCGCCGCGGCGTCCGCGGGGCGCTGCGGGTGGGGGCGCTCGCTTTTCTCTGGGTTCTCCCGGTGCTCTTGTTCACCGCCGCGCTCGCCCCGGGGCGCAACGAGGAGCTCCTCCTGATCCCGCTGCTCACGTTCGGTCTCGGGTTCCTCACCGACCGCTTCGTCGGCTGGCCTCGGGGGCCCGCCGTCCCCGGTCTCGTGACGATGGTCGTCTACGCCGTCGACCTCGTCCGGGGCTCGGACCTCATCATCCGCTCGCTCCTCGGGCCCAACCCGCGGTTCGGGTCGCGCTACTACGGGCTCGGCAACGAGCTCGAGTCCGCGCTTCCCGTCATCCTGCTCCTCGCGCTCGCCGCGCTCCTCGTCCGCCGCCCCCCGTCGCGGCAGGCGGCCGCCCTCGTCGCGGGCAGCGGGCTCGTGCTCGGTGCCTTCATGGGTGCCGGCAAGCTCGGTGCCGCGGTGGGCGGCGTCTTCACGATCGGCATCGGCTTCGGGGTCGCGACCGTCCTGCTGCTGCCGGGCGGTCTCACGCGCGTGCGGGCCCTCCTCGTGATCGGGGTCCCGGTCGTCGGCCTCGCCGCGCTCGCGGCGGTCGACCTGCTCAGCGGGGGGGAGGGTCACTTCACGCGCTCCGTCCTGAGGGCGGAGAGCGGCAGCGACCTGCTCGATACGGTCGAGCGCCGCTACGAGCTCGCCTACAACCAGTTCAAGCGGGGACTCATGCCCTTCGCGACCGCGCTCTGCCTCCTCGCGATCGCCTATGCGTACCGCTACCGCCGCCGGATATTCGCCCCTCTCGGCGAGGACCCGGCATGGCGGGCCGCCCTCATCGGCGGGGCGGCCGCCGGGGTGGCCGGAACGGTCTTCAACGACTCGGGACCGGTGCTGCTGCTGTTCGCGACGTTCATCCTCGCGATCGGCGTCGCGTACGTGCGCGGCGACCCCCGGCTCGCCGCCGTCGACCTCGAGGCGGCGGAGCTCGCCTGCACGAGAATCGAGGGGCCCGGGCCCGCCGTCACGGGATCCGGCAAGACCCCGTCCGGACCCGCCGGTCCGGACCGGTAGCATGCCGCGGATGCGCATCGCGCTGGTGTCCCCGTATTCGTGGACGTATCCCGGCGGCGTGACGCGGCACATCGAGGCTCTGGCGGACGAGTTCCTGACCAGTGGCCACGAGGTGCGTGTCCTCGCACCGTTCGACCCGTCCGACCCACTCGCGGCCCGTCTGCACCGCGGGGTCTCACCCGAACCGCGGGAGGCCCCCGAGTACCTCGTCGGGCTCGGGCGCACCGTCGGGTTCCCCGCCAACGGCGCGGTCTCGAACCTCGCGGTCAATCCGCAGACGGTGAGCCGCCTCCGGCACGAGCTCGCGACCGGGGGCTACGACGTCGCGCACATCCACGAGCCCGTCGCCCCCCTCATCGGCTGGGACGCGCTGTGCTCGACCGACGTCCCGCTCGTCGGGACCTTCCACTGCTACTCGACGAACGTGCTCACGAACGGCACGGCGGCGAACATCCTCGGCGCGCGTCGCCGGTTGAACCGGCTCCGCATCCGCATCGCCGTCAGCGAGGCCGCGGCGTGGACGGGTCGGCGCTTCTACGGCGGGCGTTACCGCGTGATCCCCAACGGGGTCGAGGTCCCGAGCGCCGGGGTCGCTCCCGCGGTGACGACGCCCGACGCCCCGCTGCACGTCGTCTTCATCGGCCAGGCCGTGGAGCGCAAGGGCCTCCCGATCCTCCTGCGCGCCTTCGAGGCACTGCGCGAGCACGTCGCCGTCCGCCTCACGATCATCGGCGCGGGGCCCGAGGACGTCGCCCCGATCCTCCACGACCAGGCCGGGGTCACGATCCTCGGCAAGGTCGACGACGTGACGAAGCGCGCTGTCCTCCGTGAGGCCGACGTCCTCGCCGCCCCGTCGCTCGGCGGCGAGAGCTTCGGGATGGTCCTCACCGAGGCGTTCGCGGCGGGGACGCCCGTCGTCGCCTCGGACATCGCCGGCTACCAGGACGTCGTGCGCCACGGCATCGACGGCCTGCTCGTGCCGCGCGGCGACGCGACCGCGCTCGCCGAGGCGCTGCGCTCGCTCGCCCTCGACCCCGCGCTGCGCTCCGATCTCGGAGCCGCGGCGGCGGCCAACGCCGAGCGCTACGCGTGGCCGACCGTCGCCCGGGAGATCGAGCGCGCCTACGAGGACGCGATCGCCTGTCCCGAGCCGCAGGGCGCGCTCCAGCGGGTCGCGGTCCGCGCCGGAGCGCTTCCCGCCGACCTCGGCCCGCGTGTCCCCGCCCGCCGCCTCGCGTCGATCGAGCCGGCCGAGGTCTCGCCGGCCCGGCGCGGAGCGAGGATCGCGCGTCGCGCCGGCCTCGCCGCGGCCGGGATCGCGGGGGTCGGCCTGTCCGTGATGGCGCTCCAGCGCATCGGCGTGGACCGTGTCGGCGAGTCCCTCATCGGCAGCTCGCTGCCCTGGGTGCTCGTCGCGCTCGGCCTCATGTGCCTGTCGATGATGGTGCGCGCCGTCGCGTGGACCGCCATCCTGCGCGCGGCGCTGCCGGCCACGCCGGCCCGGGTCGGTGACGCGATGCAGGGGACCTTCATCGGCGTGCTGATGTCCGCCACGCTCCCGGCCCGCCTCGGGGAGCCGGCGCGCGCGATGATCGTCGCGCGCCGTCTCGGCCGTGCGCGCGAGAACCTCCCGGTCGTCCTCGGCTCGATCGTCTCGCAGACGCTCCTCAACATCGTCGCGCTCGTGATCCTCGGGATCGTCATGTTCTCGTCGGTCGGGTACTTCCGCGGCCAGCACAGCGCCCTGCTCCTCTTCACGCTCGCTCCTGCCGCGGTGCTCGCGGCGGTCCTCGCGGCGCCGGCGCTCCTGCGCGGCGGCCTGCCGTCCCGGTCCAAGCGGGTGGAGCAGTGGCTGCGCAAGGCGCGCTCCGCGCTCGTCCAGGTGCGCGACGGCCTCACGGTCTTCCGCCGCCCGCGCCACGCGGCGATCGCGACCAGCGCCCAGCTCACGGCGTGGGGGATCCAGTGGATCTCCTGCTACGTGCTGCTCATCGCGTTCGGCCTCGACAGCCAGGCGGGGATCGGGGCCGCCGCGGCGGTGCTGTTCGCCGTCAACGTGACCGCGGTGCTCCCCGCGACGCCGTCGAACCTCGGCGTCTTCCAGGCCGCCTGTGTCGCGGTCCTCACAGGGGCCTATGGGGTCTCCTCGGCCGAGGCCCTCGGCTACGGGATCATCCTGCAGGCCGTCGAGATCGCGACCGCGGTCATGATGGGCGCTCCCGCCCTCCTCAAGGAGGGCCTCAGCTGGAAGGACGTCCGCCTGCGGGCGATGCACGGCTCGCCGGTCGAGCTCTCCCCGCTGCCGTCGTACTCGCGGGCGAGTCGGGAGACCTACGAAATCGAGGCGTGACGGGCCCCGGTCCCGCCGCCTCCTCACCCCTGAGCAGGAGCCGGCGGTCCGCGTCCCGAAGACGACGCCGATGGCCTGGGTCTACCTCCTCGAGTGCGGCGACGGATCGCTCTACTGCGGGTGGACCGTCGACGTCGAGGCACGCCTCGCCGCCCACCGCGCCGGCCGGGGCGCCCGCTACACGCGGTCGCGGCAGCCGGTCACCCTGCGCTGGTCGGCCGAGATGCCCGACCGGGCCGCCGCGATGCGCGAGGAGGCGCGGATCAAGCGCCTCACCCGCGGCGAGAAGCTCGTCCTCATCGGCGCAGAGCCGGTCAAGCGCGCCTCGTGACGTGCCGATGACCCGGGCGTGCGTGCCCTCCTCTGCGCTGCTGCGACGGTGGCCGTCGTGCTCCTGTCCGCCGCCGTCGGCGCGGCAGCGCCGCGCTGTGACCTGAAGGGGACGGCGAAGGCCGACCGGCTGCTCGGCGGGTGGGCCGCGGAGCGGATCTGCGGGCGCGGCGGGGACGACGAGCTGTTCGGCGAGTCGCACAACGACCGGCTCTTCGGCGGCGCCGGCGAGGACTGGCTGAGTGGGGGCTCCGGCAACGACCGCCTCGACGGGGGCGCGGGGAACGACATCGTCGGCGACCCGCGGGACTTCGCCGCCGAGCGCGGCGACGACCGTCTCGTGGGCGGGCCCGGGAACGATCTGCTCAGCGCCGGGCAGGGCGACGACATCACGTTCGGCGACGACGGCGACGACGTCCTCCAGATGGGCTACGGCGACGACCGGATCGCCGTGGGCGGACCGGGGAACGACCGCATCCACGGCGAGAACGGCAACGACGGGACCCGCACCGACGACGGTGGGATGTTCGGTGGGCCGGGGGCCGACCTCCTCATGGGCGGGCCGGGGGACGACCGGCTGCTCGGTGACCATTGGCCGTCGGGCTCGATCGGCGACGACGTCCTCTTCGGCGGGGGCGGCGGCGACACGCTCGACGGGGGCGCGGGCGACGACTTCCTCGTGGGGGGCAAGGGCGGCGACGTGGTCGACGGCGGCTCCGGGAACGACGTCCTCGTCGGCAACAGCGGCGCCGATGCGCTGCGCGGCGGTGACGGCGACGACCTGCTCTGGGGCGCGGACTTCCAGCCCAACTCGACCGACCTCATCGTCGACGGCGAGTTCTCGGCGCCCGCCGATGCGGAGCTCGACTGCGGCGCGGGCAACGATCTCGTCGTCGTCGACCTGCAGGACCGGCGCGACATCGCGATCACCGGGTGCGAGGAGGTCGTCGTGCTGCGCTCCGAGCGCTCCTATTGCTCACCGGTCGCCCGCTGGCTCGCCGGCGGGCCCCGGAAGGCGACGCTCCTCGACCTCGGCGTCTACCCGCCCAACGCCAACCGCGTCCTCGCGACGGCCTCGCCGTTCCCCGAGAAGCCCGCGCTCCCGGTCGACGAGGAGTCGATGAGACACTGCGCGCAGTACACGGTGCGCTTCCTCCTCGACCCGTCCGACGACGAGCGCCCGAACGTGAAGGGGACCGAGGGTCCGGATCTCCTCGCGGCGACGGGCGCGGTCCTCCACGGGACGGGACTGCGCGCCGCGCTCCCGGCGCCGGCCGCGATCTTCAACGCGCTCGCCGGTGACGACGTCGTCACGGGCACCGAGGGCCGCGACACGGTGCTCGGCGGCCCCGGCGACGACCGGATCCGCGGTCTCGGTGGGGACGACGGCTCCCTGGAGGGGGAGACCGGTGACGACTCGATCTGGGGCGGCGACGGGGACGACCTCGTCTTCGGTCGCACCGGTGACGACCTGCTCTGGGGCGAGGCCGGGCACGACTACCTCGAGGGCGGCCGCGGCCGCGACGGGCTGTCGGGCGGCGCGGGCGACGACTCCCTGTACGGCGGGTTCGATCCGGACCGGCTCAAGGGCGGTCCCGGCAACGACCACCTGTACGCCTACGACGGCTCGAAGGACATCGTCGACTGCGGGCCCGGGAACGACGTCGCGGAGGTCGACCGCCGCGATGTCGTCCGCGGCTGCGAGCGGATCATCCGCCCGGGGAAGAGACGGAGGGGGTGACGCACCCCGACGACCCTCAGGGTCGCTGGGGCGCACCACCCACTGTGAGCGAGCCGACGTCCGCGGCTAGGACGCCGCGGGCTCCGGCTCCGCCGCGCCCTCGTCCTCGATCGCGCCCTCGGCGGGGTCCTCGTCGGGGAGCTCCCCGAACAGCGACGGGTCGCGCGGAGAGCCCTTGATGACGTCGTCGGGCGAGCCGTCGGGCAGCAGACGCCCGTTGCGCATGCCGTAGTAGATCGCCTGCGGGTGGTGGAGCACCATCGCGAGCGTGGACTGCTCCGGGATCGGCGCGTAGCCGTCGGAGATCGACATGCCGACCGACGCGAGGTCCATGAGCTCGTCGACCTTGCCGTGGTCGGCCTGCTCGGGGATCGCCGGGTAGCCCCAGGAGAGGCGACGGCCCTGCGTCTCGGGGATGCCGAGCCAGCCGCGCACCTTCCAGTGCAGCCACTCCGAGAGACCCTCGGCGGTCTGGACGCCGAGGCCGTGGACGAAGAGCTGCTCGGCGAACTCGCCCTTCTCCTCGAGCTCGGCCATGAGGTCGGTGACCTCGGAGCCGACCGTCAGCGCCTGGACGGCGATGACGTCGAGCTCGTCGCTGCCCTTGGGGCGGAAGAAGTCGGCCGTGCACAGACGGTCGCCCTTCGGCTGGCGCGGCGTGACGAAGCGCGAGAGCTCCGTCTCGCGGTCCTCGGGGTCGAGGAGCACGATGTCGTTGCCGTCGGCGTAGCACGGGTAGAAGCCGAGCAGGGCGCGCGGGCGCAGGTAGTCCTGCTCGCGCCACATCCGCTCGAGGCGATGACGGAAGCCCTCTTCCTCGCCGTCACCCTCGAGGAGCTTCTCCCAGGCCTCGCCCTTCACGCCCTTGCCGCCCCAGTGGAGCTTGAAGAGGACGTGCGTGTCGAGGTGGGAATACAGCTCGTCCATGTCGACCTCGATCTCGCGCGTGCCCCAGAAGGGGGGATCGGGGATCGGGACGTCGGTGCGCACGGCGGAGCGCACGGAGCTGTCGTGGTAGTCGAGCTCCTCCTGGGGCTCCTCGCCCTTCTCGCGGAACGCGATCGCCTCCTGGCGGAGCTTCTCGCGCAGCTCGGCGTGGTCCTTCTCCTCGACGACGCGATCCATCACGTGGAGGCCCTCGAAGGCGTCCTTGCAGTAGTAGACGCCGGGGGCGTACTGCTCGGTGCCCTCCTTGCCGCCGGGGTAGAGCGCCCGGAAGCTGAACGCGCGGTTGATCGCCGCGCCGCCGATGAGGACGGGGTAGTCGAGCCCCTTCTGGTGCAGCTCCTCGACGCAGGCGGGCATCTGCTTCGACGTCGAGACGAGGAGGGCGCTGAGGCCGATCGCCGTCGCGTCGTGCTCCTGGGCGGCGTCGACGATCGTCCCGATCGGCACCTGCTTGCCGAGGTCGACGACCTTGTAGCCGTTGTTCGTGAGGATCGTGTTGACGAGCGACTTGCCGATGTCGTGCACGTCGCCGAACACGGTCGCGAGGACGACCGTGCCCTTCGTATAGCCCTCGACGCGGTCGAGGTAGTTCTCGAGCTGCGCGACGGCGCGCTTCATGACCTCGGCGCTCTGCAGGACGAACGGGAGGATGAGCTCGCCGGCGCCGAACTTGTCGCCGACCTCCTTCATCGCGGGGAGGAGGACGTCGTTGAGCGTCGGGACGGCGCCGATCTTCTCGACCGACTTGTCGATCTGCGCCTCGACCCCGTCGCGCTTGCGGCGCAGGATGTGCCAGTGCAGCGCCTCCTCGGGCTCCATGTCCGCGGTCGGGTCGGCGGGGCCGGCCTCCTCCTCCGTCGCGCCCTTGCTCTCGAAGTGCTCGATGAGCCGCTCGAGGGCGTCCTCGCGGCGGTTGAAGACGAGGTCGTCGGCGAGGTCGCGCTCCTCCTGCGGGATCTCGCCGTAGGGCGTGATGTGGTTCGGGTTGACCATCGCGAGGTCGAGACCCGCCTCGACGCAGTGGTGGAGGAACGTCGAGTTGATGACCGCGCGGGCCGCCGGCCCCACGCCGAACGAGACGTTCGAGACGCCGAGCGACGTCTTCACCCCGGGGAGCGCCGCCTTTACGTCGGCGATGCCCTTGATCGTCTCGACCGCGGAGGGCCGCCACTCCTCGTCACCCGTGGTGAGCGTGAACGTGAGGACGTCGAAGAGGAGGAGCTCGGGGTCGAGCCCGTGCTCGTCGCAGCAGATCTCCTTGATGCGCGTCGCGATCTCGACCTTGCGCTCGGCCGTCTTCGCCATCCCGACCTCGTCGATCGTGAGCGCGATGATCGCGGCGCCGTGCTCGATCGCGAGCGGCACGACGACGTCGGCCTTGTCGCGACCGGCCTCGAGGTTGATCGAGTTGACGATCGCGCGGCCGGGGATCTGCTCGAGCGCCATCTTGATGACGTCGGGCTCCGTCGAGTCGATCTGGATCGGCGCGGGCTGCGTGAGCGAGACGCGCTTGGCGACCTCGCGCATCTGCTCGTCCTCGTCGGTGCGCTCGGTGAGCGCGACGCAGAGGTCGAGCACGTGTGCACCGCCCTCGACCTGGTCCTCGGCGACGCGGACGAGCCCCTCGTAGTCGTCGTTCAGCAGCATCTCCTTCGCGGCGCGGGAGCCCTGCGAGTTGACGCGCTCCCCGACGAGCGTCGGGGCCGGGTCCGGCACGAGGAGGGTCGACGTGATCATCGACGACACCCGCGGCGGGCCGGCCGCGGGGCGGGAGAAGTCGGTCCGGCTCGTCTTCTTCACGCGCTCGGCGAGCGCGGTGATGTGCTCGGGCGTCGTGCCGCAGCAGCCGCCGACGATCGACAGTCCGTAGCGGTCGACGAACTCGCCGAGCGTCTCGGCGAGCTCGTCGGGCTTGGCCGGGAAGATCGTCTCGCCGTCGGGGCCCTGGAACGGGATGCCCGCGTTGGGGATGCAGTGGACGGGGACCGTGCAGTTCTCGCTGAGGTAGCGGATCGAGTCGCGCATGTCCTCGGGCCCGGAGGAGCAGTTGAGCCCGATGATGTCGACCTTCAGCGCTTCGAGCGTCGTGAGCATCGACGAGATGTCGGTGCCGAGCAGCATCGTCCCGCCGTTGGGCAGGACGAACGCGGACGCCTGGATCGGGACCTTGCGGCCGACCGTCTTGAACGCCTCACGCGCCCCGAAGATCGCGGCCTTCGTCTCGAGGATGTCCTGCTGGGTCTCGATGATGAGGAGGTCGACGCCGCCCTTGAGGAGCCCCACGGACTGCTCGGCGAACACCTCGACGAGCCGCCCGAACGTCATGTTCCCCAGCGTGGGGTCGTCGGAGGCCGGCAGGTAGCCCGACGGGCCGATCGAGCCGGCGACGAAGTTGTTTTCGCCGACGGCCTTGCGCGCGATCTCGGCCGCCCGCTGGTTGATCTCGAGCGTATGGTCCTCGAGGCCCCACTCCTCGAGCTTCAGGCGGCTGGCCTGGAAGGTGTCGGTCTCCACCGCGGTGGCGCCGGCGGCGAGCATCGAGGCGTGGACCTCCTCGATGACGTCGGGCCGGTTGAGGACGAGGGCTTCGTGCGCGCGGCCTGGGAGCTTGTAGTCGTCCTCGAGCGAGAGGTCCATCTCCTCGAGGAGGGCTCCCATA
>JBFIDS010000071.1:0-10789 GCA_041603715.1 Paraconexibacter sp.
ACCGCGCGGCCCGCCCTCGCTCTCGTCAGGCGAGCGCCGCTGCCCGCGGGGCGCCCACGGGCTCCCGCACGACCGTCGCCCCGCGGGCCGGCGCGAGCGTGATCGCGCGCCGCAACACGCCCTCGGCCTGGGGCGACTCGACGCGCAGCGAGGTCGTGCGCGCGACGGTGGCGAGGACGACCTGCAGCTCGTAGAGCGCGAACGCCGCCCCGAGGCAGCGGCGCACGCCGCCGCCGAACGGGATCCACGTGTACGTGCCGGGCTTCACCCCGAGGAAGCGCTCCGGGCGGAAGGCGTGCGGGTCGGGGTAGACGTCGGGGCGCCGGTGGACCATGACGATCGAGGGCGCGACGGTCGTCCCCGCCGGGAGGTCGTGGCCCGCGATCGTCACCGGCGCCTGGAGCCGGCGCACCACGACGGGGAGAACGGGCCGCAGCCGCAGCGTCTCGTAGGCGATCGCCTGGGCGAAGTCGGACTCCCCGGCGGCGGCCTCGTCGCGCAGCCGGTCGTAGGCCCCGGGCGTGCGCAGCAGGCGCTCGAACGCCCACGAGAGGGCGGTCGCCGTCGTCTCGTGGCCGGCGACGAGGAGCGTCATGAGCTCGTCGCGGAGCTCGTCGTCGGTCATCGGAGCGCCGTCCTCGTCCGTCGCCTGGAGGAGCAGCGACAGGATGTCGTCGCGGTCGCCGACGTCCCCGGCGGAGCGGTGCGCGGCGATCTCCTCGCGCAGCAGGCGGTCGACGGGCTCCATCACGGCGCGGAAGGGCGCGAGCCGCGTCGCCCGGTCCATCCCGAGGAGCCCGACGAGCGCGAACGTCGACGTCCGCGTGACGAACTCGAGCATCGCGTTGAGCGCGGCGCGCAGCGCGTCGAGGCGCGCGGCGTCGCGGACGCCGAAGACCGCGCGAAGGATGATCTCGAGCGTGACCGCCTGCATCCGCGGGGCGAGCGGCAGGGGCGTCGACGCCGGCCACGTCGCGATCTCCGCCTCCGCGATCTCGCGCATGAGGTCGCCGTAGCGCTGCATGCGCTCCCCGTGGAAGGGCGGCAGGAGCAGCCGCCGCTCGCGCAGGTGCGCCTTGCCGTCGAGGAGGAGGACCGAGTTCTCACCGAGGATCGGGCGCAGGATCTGATTGGCCTCGCCGGCGTGGAAGACGTCGGGCGACCCGGTGAAGACCTCCTTCACCGCGTCGGGATGGCCGAGCATCACCCACGCGGGCTCGCCCGCGAAGTGGATGGTGAAGACGTCCCCGTAGCGCTGCTGCGCGCGCAGGACGAACGGGACGGACCGACGCATCCACGCGAGCGACTGCAGGGCGATCGGCAGGCGTGGGCCGGGGGGCAGGGCGGAGTGCGACGGCATCGCGCCACAGTAGGCGACACGGCCCCGATCCGGTAGAAGAGCGTCGCAACCCTACGAGGAGATGACATGGCGAAGACGCTCTACACCGCCCAGGCGACCGTGACCGGCGGGCGCGGCGAGGGCCACGGCAGGACGACGGACGGCGCGCTGGAGGTCGACCTGCGCCTGCCGAGCGAGATGGGAGGCGAGGGCGGCGGGACGAACCCCGAGCAGCTCTTCGCCATCGGCTACGCGGCCTGCTTCGAGGGTGCGATCGGCGTCGTCGCGCGCCGGCACAAGGTCGAGACCGGGGACGTGTCCGTCGAGAGCAAGGTGAGCCTCCACCCGACCCCCGAGGGCGGGTTCGGGCTGTCGGTCGCGATGGACGTGACGATCCCGCAGGCCGCCGACGCCGACCAGGCGAAGGAGATCGTCGCCGCCGCGCATCAGGTGTGCCCGTACTCCAACGCGACGCGCGGCAACATCGACGTGACGTTCACGGCCAACGGCGCGGCCGTCTGACCAGGGCGGTGGGAGACTTCGCGCCGTGATCCGCGGGCGCGTCGTCTCCCTCCACCGCTGGCCGGTCAAATCGCTCGCCGGCGAGGCCGTCGAGGCGCTCGTCGTCGACGGCCGCGGTGTTGCCGGGGATCGCGCCCACGCCCTCACCGACATCGGCCGATCCGATCCCGCGGCACCGCGTCTGCTCACCGCGCGGACAGCCCCGGGGATGCTCCGCTGGAGCGCGGCCTACCCCGACGAGCCCAGCGACCCCGACGATCCGTCCGTGCCCGTCCTCGCCTCCCCGGACGGTGTCGCCTACGCCTGGGACGATCCTGCCCTGCCCGCGGCCCTCGAGGCCGACCTCGGTCGCCCCGTGGGCCTGCGACGCGACCCCCGGGGGCAGCAGGACCTCCCCGGCACCGTGCTCGTGACGACTGGTGCGACCCACGCCGCTCTCGACGCGACACTCGGCGACCTCGACCTCCGCCGGTGGCGCACCAACGTCCACGTGGAGCTGGAGGACGTCCCCGCCTTCGCCGAGGAGCGCTGGGAGGCGGGCACGATGCGCATCGGGGAGGCCCGGCTCGACCTGCTCCACCCCTGCCTGCGGTGCGTGATCCCGACCCGTGACCCGGAGACGACGGTCAAGCGGGGCGAGATCCTGAGATGGCTCACGCGCGAGCGCGCAGGCATGTTCGGGATCAACGCCCGGCCGACGGGTCGCGCGCGCATCGCCGTCGGCGACGAGGTGCAGGTCTCACCACCGCGGCCGGACTGACTGGCCGGGTCAGGTCACGCGCGAGGATGCGAGCCGCAGCAGCGTCCTCACCGGGACCGCGGCCGGTGCGTCGAGCACGCACGTCCGCTCCCGCTCCACCCAGGTCACGGTCCGTCGCCCCGGCGTCGTCGAGAGGACGAACGTCGTCGTGCCGAGCGTGACGACGCGGCCCGCGCCGCGCGCGAGCGGCGGTCCGTCGACGATCGCGTACCCCGCGACGACGCCGCGCGGGTTGCGGTAACTCACGGTCGTGACGTCGCGGCCGCCGACGACGGACCGGCGCACCCCGCTCGCCGACCAGTCGAACTCGGCCTCCCAGTCGGGGAACGCGACGGGCCCGACCCGCACCGCGAGCGACGGGTCGCCGAAGGGGTCGGTCGAGGCCGCGGGACGCGGGGCGGGACCGCTCGTGGGCAGGGCCGCGACCCTCGCGATGGCGGCGACGGACGGCCCTGAGGGATCCCCGGACCCACCGGGGCCCGCGACGACGAGGAGGACCGCCGCGATCGCGGCGGCAGCGAGACCGGCGAGCGCGCCCGCCCACCGAGGGCGGCGGCGACGGCCCAGAGCATGCGCCGCGGCGCGACGGGCCTCGATGTCCTCGCGGAGACGGGCGGGTGCCCGCGCCTCGGGGTCCGCGATCGCCGCCGCGACGAGGACGGCGCCCCGCTGCGCATCCGCGCGATCCTCGGGGTCGAGGGCGATGTCGTCGGCGAAGCTCATCCCCTCTCCAGGACGCCGGCGGGCCCTCGATCCATCCCGGGCGCGAGATCCCGGGCGACCCGGGCACGCGCGCGGTACAGCCGGCTCGTCACCGTCGCCTCCTTCGCCCCCACGAGCGCGGCGGTCTCGCCGTAGCTGAGCCCCGCGACGTCCACCGCGACGAGGACGTCCCGGAAGGCCTCGGGCAGCGAGGCGATGCGATCGAACACCTCGCGTGCGGCGACCGCCTCGTCGGGCCGGGTCGCGGACCGCCGGTCGACGGGCTCGGCGTCCTGCTCGAACGCCTCGGTGCGTGGGCGCCGCGACGCGGTGCGCAACTGGGAGCGGAAGGTGTTGCGCAGCGCCTGCACCAAGTAGCCCACGTCGTCGTCGTGCGTGAGGAGCCGCGGCTTGGCGAGCACCCTCGCGTAGGTCTCCTGGACGAGGTCCTCGGCGTCCTCCCGGGTGCCGCAGAGTGCCCAGGCCGCCCGGTAGAGGCGATCGATGTGGTCACCGACGGCGGCGGGGTCGAGAGGACGGGGGGCGGGCACGGCTCGAGGACCGTAGATCCGAGCGCTCACGCAGCGCTCACAGTCCGCGGAGGCGCGTGCCGGATTCGTTGCCGACCTCAACGGTTTGGCCCGACCCGTAAAATCTGGCCATGGCCGCCTTCCCGGCACCGCCCACCGCGTCCGCCTCTCCGGCCGCCGAGGCCTGGGCCCTCGTGGAGCAGCTCGTGCATGACGCGCGGGGCCGAATGTTCGCGGTGGCCCGCGACCTGGAGCTCTCGCCGCCGCAGATCTGGGCGCTGCGCCATCTGGAGCCGGGCGCCCCGACCGCGATGGGCGAGCTCGCCTCGCTGCTGCGCTGCGACAGCTCGAACGTGACCGGCATCGTGGACCGGCTCGAGGCGCGCGGCCTCGTCGAACGTCGCCCGGCCAGCCACGACCGCCGGGTCAAGCACCTCGTCCTCACCGAGGACGGGGTGGACCTGCGCACGCGGCTGCGCTGCGCACTCGCCGAGGGCCCGAACCCGTTCGACGTCCTCGACGCCGACGATGCGGCGACCCTGCGCGACATCCTGCGCAAGGCCGCCGGGTTCGCCTGACCCGCGCCCGCCGCGGCGCTACTTCACGGCGTCGATCGGGCGCGGCCCTTCGCCGACGTACTTGGCCGTCGGGCGGATGAGTCGCGCCTCGCGCTTCTGCTCGAGGATGTGCGCGCTCCAGCCGGCGACGCGCGCGCAGGTGAACATCGGCGTGAAGAGGTCGGCGGGGATCTCGGCGAGGTCGAGGACGACGGCGCTCCAGAACTCGACGTTCGTGGCGAGGACGCGGTCGGGCTTGCGCGCCTGCAACTCGGCGAGCGCGGCCTTCTCGAGCGCCTCGGCGACCTCGAAGCGCGGTGAGCCGAGCTCGCCCGCGGTGCGCCGCAGGACACGGGCACGGGGATCCTCGGCGCGGTAGACGCGATGGCCGAAGCCCATGAGCCGCTCCCCGCTGTCGAGCGCCTGCTTCACCCACTTCTCCGCGTCGCCCATCCTCTCGACGCCCTCGATCATCTTCAGGACACGGGACGGCGCGCCGCCGTGGAGCGGGCCGCTGAGCGCCCCGACCGCGCTCGACAGCGCGGCCGCGCAGTCGGCCCCCGTCGAGGTGACGACCCGCGCCGTGAACGTCGAGGCGTTCATCCCGTGCTCGGCGGCGGAGATCCAGTAGGCGTCGATCGCCTTCGCGTGGTCGGGGTCCGCCTCGCCGCGCCAGCGGGTGAGGAAGCGGCCGGCGATCGTCTCCTCCCTGTCGATCTCGGACTGGGGAACCCACGGCCGGCCGAGGCCGCGCGCGGACTGCGCGACGAAGCTGAGTGCCTGCACCGAGGCGCGGGCGAGGTCGTCGCGCGCCTGCTCGTCGCTGATGTCGATGACGGGCCGGTACCCGTACTCGGGCGCGAGCATCGCGAGCGCCGACTGCACGTCGACCCGGTGATCGCCCGAGCGCACGAGGAGCGGGTGCGGCTGGGCGGGGGCGAGCCCGGGCTCGAAGCTCCCGTCGACGAGGAGGCCCCAGACCTGTTCGAACGGCACCTTGCCCACGAGATCCTCGATGTCGACGCCGCGATAGCGCAGCGCCCCGCCCTCCTTGTCGGGCTCGGCGATCGTGGTGGCGAAGGCGACAACGCCCTCCAGGCCGGACTGGACTTCGCTCATGCGGTGAACCCTCTCACGTTGTGGGACTGGCCGATGGCGGCGAACCGACCGCGACATCGGAGATCTTGGCGAGACGGATGTCGCGCCGGTCGTTGCGTCGCGTCTCCTCCCCCTCGAGCGGGGCGAGGACGACGTACGCGGCGGCCGGGGCGGCCGCGACGAGGAAGAACCCGAGCTCCCACGACGTCGCGGCGACGAGGAGTCCGAACGTCGCCGGGACGACCGTCGTCCCCATGGAGACGATCGCGTTCTGCAGGCTCATCGCCGTCCCGGACCGGTCCCGCCCGGCGATCTCTCCGGCCGCCGTCACCGCGAGGCCGTTCCACGACATCGCCGAGATCGTCGCGACGAGGGCGACCGCGATCGCGAGGACGGACCCCGTGGACGACAGCAGCGCGAAGGCGACGAGGAGGAGCGCGTTGCGCCGCGCGATCCGGCGCATGAGCGGGACGCGCACGCCGTCGCGGTCCGAGCGGCGGCCCGCGACGATCCGGGAGGCGGCGCCGCCGAGCTGGGTCGCGGCGAACGCGGCGGCGGCGAGCCCGGGGCTGAGGTCGTGCTCGTCGACGAGGTAGAGGACGAGGAACGCGATGAGCGAGGCCTGTGCGGCGACGAGCAGCGCGCTCGCGATCCCCAGGCGCCAGGCCCGCGGGTCCCGCATCGGGCCCGGCTCGCCGGCGTGTGCCTCGGCCTGGGAGCGGATCGCCCACTCCGGCAGCGGCGGCGCGGGGCGCAGCCAGATCGCGGCCGCGACCGCGGCGACGAACGCGAGCCCCGCCATGCCGCGCAGCGCGAGCTCGAGGCCGCCCGCCGCGGCGAGGATCGGCAGCGTGATCGCGGCGATCGCGCCGCCGAGCGGGAACGCCATCTGCCGCACGCCGAGCGCCATCCCGCGCTCGCTGCGCGGGAACCAGTTCATCACCGCGCGGCCCGATGAGCCCATGACGCTCGCGCCGAACAGCCCCGCGACCCAGAGGGAGACGAGGAGGACGCCGAAGGTCCCGGCGGACGCGGCGAACAGCAGGCTCAGCGACGTCGCGAAGAGGCCGCCGGCGAGCACCGGACGCTCGCCGACGCGGTCGGTGAGCGCGCCCCACGGGATCGTCGCCACGAGGACCCCGAGACCGAGCACGGTGAACGCGAGGCCGACCTCGCCGAGCGTGAGCCCGTAGGTCGCGCGGATCTCCGGCGAGATCGAGGGCAGTCCGAGCCGCAGCGCGTTGAACGCGGCCGCGCCGAACGCGCCGACTCCGAGAACGACCCACCGGTAGGGGACGCCGACGAGCGCGGGAGGGGCCGGGGGCGCCGGGCTCACGACGTCCCCCGGGCCCGGGCGCGGTGCCGCCGCGCCTTCGCGGCGTTGCCGCAGGTGCGCATGGAGCACCAGCGCCGGCGGCCGGCCGGCGAGCGGTCGTAGAAGCGGGCGCTGCACGTGTCCGAGGCGCAGATCCGCACACGGGACCGCCCCTCGGGCGTGCCGAGCATCGTCGCGGCGTCGAGGGCGAGGACGCCGAGCGCACGACGCGGCGAGTCCGCTGCAGGGCGCTCGCCGAGGACGGGGACGCCGTCGTCCCCGACGCGCAGGGCGGGTCGCTCACCCGCGAACACGAGCCAGTCGTCCACGACGGTCACCGCGTCGGCGGGTGCGGGCCGCCCGCCGAGGTGGGCGGCGACAAGCGCGTCGATGGCCTCCCGCAGCGCGCGGGCGTCGTCGAGCACGGCACGCGGGACGCGGGCGGTCGGCACGTCCATGAGGCCCGCCTCGACGAGCCACGCACCGAGATCCTGCGGCGAGCAGAGCGTCTCCACCCCGCGGCGCCAGCGCTCACGCAGCGTGTTGACGAGGTCGAGCGAGGGCCGTCCCCCGAGCCAGTACCAGTAGGGCGCGCCGGACGAGAGCGGAAGCGCGAGGTCCTCGGGGAGGTCGACCGTGTGGTCCTCATCGGTGCCGCGCAACTTCATAACCACAAGATAGCACTCAAAGGGTTACGGCGGCCAGGCGTCGATGTGGATCCGGAGGGCGGAGAGGCCCGTGAATCCACATTCACGTCGGCGCGGGGGCGCGCCGGGCGGTGGGTAGGGTCAAGTCATGTCCTCCGACGCCGACCTCATGTTCCGCCCCGCCGCCGAGCTCGCGGGACTCGTCCGCCGCGGAGACGTCACCTCGCGCGAGCTCGTGGAGGCCTCGCTCACCCGGATCGAGGCGCTCGACGGGGACGTCAACGCGTTCGTCGACGTCTACGCCGAGGACGCCCTCGCCACCGCCGACACGATCGGCGCCGACGACGCGCGGCCGTTCGCCGGCGTCCCCGTCGCGGTGAAGAACAACCGCTCCGTCGCCGGGAAGCGGCTCACGTTCGCGGCGGAGCTCATGGGGGACTTCATCGCCCCCGCCGACCACAACACGGTCGCACGCCTGAAGGCCGCGGGCTTCGTGATCGTGGGCGCGACGAACCTCCCCGAGTACGGGATCCTGCCGGTCACCGAACCGCGCCGCTTCGGGGCGACCCGCAACCCGTGGGACCTCTCGCGCACCCCCGGGGGCTCGTCGGGCGGCTCCGCGGCCGCGGTCGCCGCCGGGATGGTCCCGCTCGCCCATGGCAACGACGGCGGCGGGTCGACCCGCATCCCGGCGGCCTGCTGCGGGCTCGTCGGCCTCAAGCCCCAGCGGGGCCGGATCTCCCTCGCCCCCGAGCTCGGCTACCAGCTGCTCGTGCAGGACGGCGTGCTCACCCGGACCGTCGCGGAAACCGCGCAGCTCCTCGACGTCCTCGCGGGCACGGAGGTGGGCGACCTCGCCTGGGCCCCTCCACCGCCCGCCCCGTTCGCCGAGCTCGCGCAGCGTGACCCGGGCGCGCTGCGCGTCGCGCTCGTGACGACCTCGCCGCTCGAGGACGCGGAGCTCGACCCGGTCTGCGAGCGCGCCGTCCGCGACACGGCGACGCTGCTGGAGTCCCTCGGGCACACGGTGGAGGAGCCCGCCGACGTCCCCTGGGCGATGCCGGGCGTGCTGCACCTCTTCACCGCCGCCTTCGGTCCCGCGGTGAGCCTGCAGACCGCGTTCGCCGGGCTCATCAGCGGCAAGGCCCCCGCCGCCCAGGACATGGAGCCGCTGAGCTGGGCGGTCTGGCAGCTCTGCGAGGGCATGAACGCGACGCAGGCGGCGCTCGCCGACGCGCAGCTCCAGGGGTTCGCGCGCCTCATCACGCAGTGGTCGTCGCAGTGGGACGTCCTCCTCATGCCGTCACTCGCCGAGGCGCCCGTGCCGATCGGGACGATCGACGCGTGCTCGGAGGACCCGATGCGCGACTTCGCGCGGTCGGGGCGCTTCACGCCGTACACGGCGATCTCGAACCTCACCGGGAGCCCTGCGATCTCGCTCCCGCTCCACGTCCGGCCGGACGACGACGCCGCGGCCGGCCTGCCGCTCGGCATCCAGCTGGTCGGCCGGCCGGCGCAGGAGGGGACGCTGCTCGCCCTCTCCGCCCAGCTCGAAGCCGCCCGGCCATGGGCCGACCGCCGCGCTGCGGTCTCGTAGACCGCGGCCGCGGAGCTCAGCCGGCGGCGCCGAGGACGGCGGCCATGCGCTGCGGACGCACGCCGAGGCGCTCGGCGTCCGCGGTCCCAAGCCGCGAGGTCATCGAGACCTCGAGCAGCTCCGCCTCGTCCCACGTCGCCAGCGCGCGGTGCGAGATGAGGGCCTCGGCGGCCCGCAGCGTCCGTGAGGTGATCGCCGTCGGGATCGCGAGGATCGGCTTCGCCCGCCCGTGGGAGCGGACCGCGACGTCGATCATCTCGCGGCCCGTGAGCGTGTCGGGCCCCGCGAGCTCGTACCGCCGCGAGACCGAGCCGTCGGGCGCCGGGACACCGGGCGGACCGTGCCCGATGACGGTCATGACGCAGTCGGCGACGTCCTCGGCCCAGATCGGCTGGAACCGCGCGCGGCCGCGGCCGCTCATCGGGACGACGGGCAGCAGCGCGAGCCGGCCGATGAGCGTGAGGCTCGGGTCCCCGGGCGCGTAGACGATCGAGGGCGCGAGGACCGTGTGACGCAGCCCGCTCTCGCGCACCGCCTTCTCGGCGAGCGCCTTGGAGCGCAGGAAGCGCGTGCGGTTGTGGGCGGAGGCGGCGAGCGCGCTGAAGAACACGAAGTGCTCGACGCCCGCCTTCTCCGCGGCCTGGACCATCCGCCACGTCGCGATCCCGCCGAGCTCCTCGATCGAGCCCTGCGGCTGGTCGCGGCTCGCGGCGGCGAGATGGACGACCGTGCTCACCCCGCGCAAGGCGTTGCGGAACGACGGCGGGTCGGCGAGGTCGCCGAGCGCGATCTGCACCCGGACCCGCTCGGGCCCGAGGCCCTTCGGGTCGCGGACGAGGACGCGGACCGGGACGTTCGCGGTGGTGAGGCGCCGCAGGAGCGCGCGGCCGGTCGGTCCCGTGGCGCCGGTGAGGAGGAGCATCGGCCCGCAGGCTACCGGCGGATGCTCAGAACCAGTGGCGCTGCTCGGTGAACGGGTCGGCGTCGTCGTGGTACCCGTTGAGCTCCCAGAAGCCCTGCCGGTCCCCCGCCATGACCTCGAGCTGCCGCAGGAACTTCGCCGACTTCCAGAAGTAGCGGCTGGGCACGAGGAGCCGCAGCGGCGCGCCGTGATCGGGCTCGAGCGGCCGGCCGTCGTAGGTGTGTGCGACGAGGACATCATCGGCGCGCAGCGCCTCGATCGGCACGTTCGTCGTATAGCCGCCGTCGCAGTGGGCCATCACGTGGGTCCCGTCCGCCTTCACGCCCGCGCGGTCGAGGAGGTCGCTCACGCGGACGCCCGTCCAGGTCGTGTCGAGCTTCGACCAGCGCGTCACGCAGTGGATGTCGCAGGTGACGGTCGTCTGCGGGAGCGCCATGAGCTCCTCCCAGCGCAGCGTGAACGGGTCCTCGACCTCCCCCCAGACGGAGAGCGACCAGGTCTCGAGGTCGACCTCCGGGTTGCGCCCGACGGTGAGGACGGGGAAGCGCTCGGTGAGGTACTGGCCCGGCGGGAGGCGGGCCGGATCGATCTTCCGTTTCGCGGCCTGACGGCGGCCTCGCTCTCCGATCATCTTCGACGTGATCCCCATGGCGGGAGGTCGTGCTCCTCGAATCGAGGGATGGGTGGAGGCCGGGGCCTCGTCCTGTCGTAGTATGACGCGCCTGCGCTGCATTCCCGCAGCCTGGAAACCGTCAGCACCAGATCTGAGCCGAGGAGACAATGGCCTACGTCATCGCGGA
>JBFIDS010000072.1:0-10787 GCA_041603715.1 Paraconexibacter sp.
GATCGCCTCGCGCAGCGCCCGGTAGGCGAGTTCCCGCGCCGGACCGGCGGTGATGCGCGAGACGTTGGCGAGCGACACGCACCACTTGTATACAAGTATGCGCGCCGGTGCAAGGGGCAAGCGTGCCGCGGACGAGAGATGGGCCCGCTCGCGGCGGCGGCCGTCAGCGCAGGCGGACCTGCGCGCCGCGTACGTTCACCGCGCCGTGGCGCAGGACGCGACTCAGGCCACGGCGGCGACCCGTGCGCAGGAGTGCGCCGCGTACCCGGCGGGGGCTCTCCGACGTGGTGGCGAGGAGCGCCGCAAGAGCGCCGGAGACGTAGGGCGCCGCCGCGCTCGTGCCGCTGAAGCGCTGCATGCGACCCTGCGGGTCGAGCGCGGCGATCTCCTCCCCGGGCGCACCGAGGTCGACGAGCCTCCCGCGACCCGACTCCTGCATCATCGCGCCGTCCCGGTCGAGCGCGCCGACGGTGACGATGCCCACGTCGCGCCAGGCCGCCGGGAAGACCGGATCCCGGCGCAGGTCGGCGCCGTGGTTGCCCGCGGCGGCAACGACGAGGACCCCCGCGTCGCGCGCCTCGCGCAGCGCCGCGTGCAGGTCCGGGTCAGCGCGGCGCGCAGCGAGGCTGAGGTTGATGACGTCGGCCCCCTGCGCGATCGCGTAGCGCACGCCCTCCGCGACGCCCGTCGTGTCGCCGGCCAGCCCGGAGTCGAGGGCCTTCACGATCATGAGGCGCGCACGCGGTGCGACGCCGCGACGGGTGAGGCCGCTTCCCCGGCCGGCGATGATCCCCGCGATCGCGGTGCCGTGCCCGGCGTCGTCGTCGGGCGGGGTCCCCGGCGCGAGGACGTCGATCCCGTGGACGTCGTCGACGTGGCCATTGCCCTCGTCGTCGACGCCGTTGCCGGGGATCTCACCCGGGTTCGTCCACAGCGCCCGGCGCCCGGCCGCTCAGAGCGTCGGGCAGCGGTCGGCGAGCACGACCGCGTCGACGAGCCGCGTCGTGTGCGCATAGTCGACGACCTCGCTCTCGAGGCCGTTCTCGCGGACGGTGTCGATGATGTGGCGCAGCGACATGGCGCCGGTGAGGTCGAGCCGCCCGATCCCATCGAGGTGCAGCACGAGGCGGCGGGCGTGTGGATAGGTGGAGAGGAGCGCGACGACGCGATCCTCGACGGACTGCGCGACTCCGAACCAGAGGACGCCCTGCGGACGCAGGTGCAGCGTCCCGCCGTCCTCCCACGTCTCGAGGTCGACACGCAGCTCGCGCCAGAGGTGGATCCCGATCGACAGGGCGACACCGAGCAGCACGCCGCGCTCGACGTGCGGGGTCCACAGGAGCGTGGACATGAGGGTCGTCCACGCGATGATCGCCTGGGGCAGGGAACGCCGCCACACATCGATGAGGGGCTGGACCCGGATGAGCCGCACGACCGCGCCGATGATGACCGCCGCGAGGACCGCAGACGGAACGTCCTCGAGGATCGCGGCGGCCGGCAGGAGCGCCAGCACGGCGAGGCCCGTGATCGCCCCGCTCCACGGCGTCACCGCTCCTGCCTGCTCGTTGAGCGCGCTGCGCCCGAACGAGCCGCCGACCGGCATCCCCCCGACGACCCCCGCGGTCACGTTCGCGACGCCCTGGGAGACGAACTCGCGGTTGGGGTCCCACCGCTTGCGGCTCGCCGCCGCGAGGCTGCGGGCGATCGCGGCCGGCTCGGCGAACCCGACGAGCGCGATCGTCACCGCGGCCCCGACGAGCGTCAGCGTCTCGCCCCACGGGAGGTCGAGCGAGAAGGCCGGCAGGCCGGACGGGACCTCCCCGACGACCGGGGCGTCGGTGAGCCCGGCGGCCTGCGCGAGCGTCGCGAGGACGACGAGGACGAGCACCCCGGGGAAGAGGGGCTTCCAGCGCCGGGCCAGCCACACGCCGAGGACGGTCGCGCCCGCGAGGACGAGCGCGTCGAGCGTCCACGAGCCCGGGCTCGTCAGCGCGCGGCCGGCGCGCTCGAGGATCCCGCCGTCCCCGGGCGTCGCCCCCAGTGCCGTCGGCAGCTGCGAGGACACGATGACGATCGCCGCGGCAGGGACGAAGCCCGCGAGCATCGGACGCGAGAGGAGATACGCGATCGCCCCCGCGCGCAGCAGGCCCACGAGCAGGCGCACCACGCCGACGAGGAGCGCGAGCAGCGCGGCCGCCTCGATGTACTCACCCGACCCCGGTTCGGCGACCGCGCCGAGCGCCCCGAAGGTGAGGAGCGCGGTGACGGCGACCGGGCCCGTCTGCAGGAACGGCGAGGAGGCGAACGGCGCCGCCGCGATGAGCGGGATCGTCGCGGCGAAGAGCCCGTGCTCGACGGGCAGCCCGGCGAGCAGGGCGTACGCGAGCGCCTGCGGCACGAGGATCGCGGCGACCGTGAGCCCGGCGACGATGTCGCCGCGCTCCGGTCGCCGCGGGATCTCGGGCCGCAGGATGCGGGCGAACGCCACGGCGCTAGAGGACCGTCCTGCCGGCGGAGCGCTCGCCGTCGATGGCCGTCTGCAACACCTTGATCCTCATCGTTCCTTCTCGCCTGTCGTGTCCTCTTGGCCCTGCGGGGCCAGCCGGTCGCGACCAGCTGGGGGCGTTCTCCCACGCGAGCATGCCAGGCTCACGGCGCCGCGGCGGACTCGTCGATCATCGCCGTGAGGCGACGGTCGCGGTCCTGGACATCCGCGAGTTCGGGGGCGACACCGCCGCTGCGGGCCTGTTCGAACGCGGACCGCAGCGACATCGCAGCCGTGATGTCGACCCTCCCGACCGCATCGAGATGGACGACGAGCCGGCCGATGTCCGGCCGGGAGGCAAGCTCATCCTGGATGCGCTCTTGCAGCGCCTGGCCGACTCCGAACCAGAGGACGCCCTCAGGGCGCAGGTGGAGGGCGTCCTCGTCGGTCCAGCACGTGACGTCGACGCGCAGCTCCCGCCAGAGATGGACGGCGATCGACAGCCCGACCCCGATCAGGACGCCCCGCTCGACGTGCGGCTCGAAGGAGATCGTCGCCGCGAAGGTCGCCGCCGCGACGGTGAACGCCGGCTTGGATCGCTGCCAGAGCTCTCGAAACGCGTCGACCTTGAGGAGCGGGATGACCGCCGCGATGACGACGGCACCGAGCATCGCCTTCGGCAGGGGCTCGAGGAGGAACGCGAGCGGGATGATCGCAAGGACGACGAGCCCCGTCACGGCGCCGCTCCAGCGTGTCCGGCCGCCCGCGAGCCGGTTGAGCGAGCTGCGGGAGAACGATCCCCCGACCGGGAAGCCACCGGTCAGGCCGGCAGCGACGTTCGCCGCGCCCTGGCTGACGAACTCACGGTCGGAGTCCCAGCGGTCGCGATCCTCGGCCGCGAAACGCCGGGCGATCGAGGCGGGCTCGGCGTAGCCGACGACGGCGATGACGATGCCTGGCACGAGCATCGCCGAGAGGGCGTCGAACGGGAGGTCGACCGAGATCGGGGGGGCGCCGGCGGGGATCGACCCGACGACGTCGCCGCCGTAGCCGAGCAGTTCGCTCAGCGCGGCCGCGGCGACGACCACGACGAGGACGCCGGGGAAGAGCACGTGGAGGCGGCGCCCGGCGAAGATGACCGCGACCGCCGCGATCGCCATGAGCGCCGCGCCGGGCTCCCAGTCGCCGGGATGGGCCACCGTCCACAGCGCCCGATCGACGACGGCTCCATCCGGCGGGTCGGCTCCCGCCGCACTCGGGAGCTGGGAGGACAGGATGAGAAGCGCCGCGGCGGGAATGAAGCCCGCGAGCATCGGCTGCGAGAGGAGATAGGCGATGCCGCCGGACCGGGACAGCCCGATCGCGACGCGGACGATCCCGACGATGAGCGCCAGGAGCAGGCCGAGCTGGACGTACTCGTCGCTTCCCGGACTCGCCTGGGTGCTGAGAGCCCCGAACGTGAGCAGCGCCGTGACCGCGACCGGGCCGGTCTGAAGGTACGGGGACGACGCGAGCGGTGCGGCGACGAGCAACGGGATCGCCGCCGCGTAGAGACCGCGCTCGGGAGGCATGCCCGCGAGCTCGGCGTAGGCGAGGGACTGCGGGATGAGGACGAGCGCCACGGACGCTCCGGCGAGGACGTCCGCGCCGGAGAAGCGGCGCTCGGCCGCCGGGGGCAGCGCCGCATCGCGTGGCGCCCCGCCCTCCTGCTTCGCGCCGGTCGTGGTCAGCGCCGGCCTCCGCGGGCGGCGACCGCGACGGGTGCAACGGGCCCCCACACCTCGTCCGGCGACCAGTCGACGATCTTGTGAAGCTCGCGCGGGTCGGGCAGCCCGCCGGCCTGCGCACGAGCTCGCGCCTCTTCGGTGCGCGCATCCTGCGGGAGCGCGTAGGCATCGAGCACGGGCTTCACCGGCCGGAAGAGCCAGATCGGCCGGCGCAGGTCGCCCGACGCCGGACGTGCGATGTCGAGCCACTTCCGGTACACCGACCGCGCCTTGCCGAAGTCGACGAAGATGTCGGCGTACCGGTCATCGGGCCGTGCCGGCGTCACGCGGACCTTCTGATGCCAGCAGTGCATGCCGCTGATCGGGTCCGGGTGGACGGGGAAGGTGATGTTCTGGTGCACGCCCGCGTCGTTCCACCACACGCGTTGCGAGCTCGGGTCCTCGGACTGCCAAGGCTGGACGCCGTGGACCTGGCGAAACAGGACCGTCTCGTCGTCCTCGTCCATCGTGACGAGAGCCGAGGACCATCGCTCCATGCCCTCCGTCTCCTGCAGCCGCCAGCGGCCCATGTGGTGCGAGGCCGCGACGACACCGGGGCGGATCCCCTCGGTCACCATCGCCTTGATGACGAACCAGCCGATCTCCGTCTCGACCCGCGCGAGGTCACCGTCCTCGACTCCGATGCGCTCCGCGTCCTGCGGACACATGAGGAGTGGATGAGCGTGCGACAGCTCGTTGAGGAACTTGGCGTTCCCCGATCGCGAGTGGATCATCGTCGGCAGACGATACGTCGGCATGAGCGCGTACTCGCCGCGCTCGTGCGAGATGAGCGAGTGGTGGACGTGGGAGCGCGCGTAGGTCGGCGTGGCGACCTCGGGCCACCCCCAGCCGGCGAGGTCGGGCTGGAACAGCTCGAGCTTGCGCGACGGCGTGTTGAATCCGCGGCGCAGCACGCCGTCCACGAGTGTCGCGATGCGGTCACCGCGCCCTGTGAGGGGGAGGTGCGTCGGGTCGAGCTCGGGGAGCGTCAGCGTGTCTTCGAGCCCTTCGACGGCCGCGCCCTCGGGCGCGACGACCTCTTCCTCGTGCTGGGCGTAGTCGTCCCTCGAGATCTCGACGGCGCCGTAGCTGCGCATGTACTCCAGCGGCGTGAGGCCCTCCGCCTGGGCCTTCTCGGGGAGGCCGGGGACGGTGTTCTCGAACATCCAGCGGTAGTACTCCTCGAGGCGGATCTTCTCCCCCGGCCGGTACGGCGACTCGTAGTACTGCCGGATTCCGAGCGACCCGTCGGGGTCGGCACGCCAGGAGAGCTCGATCCAGAACTCGCCCTCCTCCCAGACTTCGCCCGGGTTCGCCTCGTGGGTGAACTCGACGTGCTTGCCCATCTTCTCCATCGCCACGCGCTGAACGGGTTGGCGGAAGCCGAGCCACTTCCCCGAGTAGGTCTCGTAGGAGTGGGTGTCGTGCCGCTCAGGACCGTGACCCATCGGCAGCACGTAGTCCGACCACCACGCGGTCTCCGACCAGGTCGGGGTGAGCGCCCCGTGGAGGTGGACCTTCCTCTCGTCGCGCAGGGCGCGTATCCACGAGTAGCCGTCCGGGTACGTCCAGATCGGGTTGAGGACCCGCGTGAGGAGCACCGGCTGCTCGAAGCGGCCGTCGTGCAGCAGGTGCGGGTAGAGGATGCTCATCTCGTTGTGGGCGAGCGGGTACTCGCGCGGCCAGTTGCGTTCGTTCCACTGCGTGTTCGCCGCCGGCTTGCGCCAGGGCGCCGGGATGAACTTGTTCCACGCGTTCGGGGACGTCCCGCCCGGCGACCCGACGGAGCCGGTGAGGACGTTGAGGAGCATGACTGCGCGTGTTGCGAGCCAGCCGTGGAGGTTGCCCGCGGCCGCGGCGCGCCAGATGTGCGACGAAAACGCCGGCGACGCCTCGGCGATCTCGTGAGCGACCTGGACGAGCGTCTGCGCCGGGATCCCCGTCTCCGCCTCGGCGAAACCCGGGGTGTACTGCTCGTACTCCTTACGAAGCGCGAGGATGAAGTTCCCGAACGTGAGCTCGGCGGCCGGATCTGCCTGCTGGAGGTAGGTCCGCCAGTTGACCCAGCGACGCACGAAATCCTTGTCGTACAGCTCCTCGTCGAGAAGGATCTTTGCGATCGCGAGAAGTGCGGCGGCCTCGGTCCCCGGCCAGGTCGGGAGCCAGTAGTCGGCCATCGACGCCGTATTGGAGAGGCGCGGGTCCATCACCGCGATCTTCGCGCCGCGGTGCTTGCCCTCCATGATGCGCTGCGCGTGCGGGTTGAAGTAGTGCCCAGCCTCGAGGTGGGACGAGATGAGCAGCGCGAACTTCGTGTTCGCGTAGTCCGGGGACGGGCGGTCGGTCCCCGACCAGAATCCGAACCCGGCCCGCCCCCCGGACGAGCACACGTTGGTGTGCGAGTTGTGACCGTCGCAGTTCCACGTCTCGAGGAACCGGTCGGCGAACCCGTCCTCGCCGGGGCGACCGACGAAGTACATGACGTCGTTGGGCCGGTCCGCGGCGAACGCGTCGTGGAGCTTCTCGGCGAACGCGTCGAGAACGTGGTCCCAGCTCACGCGCTCCCAGCCGCCGCCCCCGCGCGGCCCCTTGCGGCGCAGCGGGTGGAGGATGCGCTCCGGGTCCTTGATCTGGTTGATCGTCGCCGGCCCCTTGGCGCAGTTGCGTCCGCGCGATCCAGGATGGTGCGGATTCCCCTCGAGCTTGTGAACCTCGAAGGTCTCCTTGTCGACGTACGCCGTGAGCCCACACGCCGCCTCGCAGTTGAAGCAGACCGTCGGGACGATCATGTACTCGCGCTCGACGCGTCTCGGCCACGCCTGGGCGTCGAGGCCCGTCCACGAGTCCCACTGGTCGTGCGGCGGGTAGCTGTCGAAGCGCGTGTCCTGCGGGCCGTAGCCCGTGGGGCGGCGGGCGCCCTTGCGGTTGATTCCACCCATGTCGGTCTCCTCGGTCGTCAGCTCAGCGGAACGCTCTGGCCGGCGCGAATCCACGCGTCCTCGTACAGCCACAGCCCGACGAGCGCGATAGCCCCGCCGGCGGCGAGGACGCCGATGGGCGCCCCCGCGAGGAACGCCGCCCCGGCGGCGGCCGGCAAGAGGGCGCCGAGCACGACACCCGCCCGGAACTGCGCGGCGTAGAGGTCGCGGCGCAGGTTCTTCGCCGCGCGCTCGGCCTGGGCGGTCGGGTGGCGCCCGTAGGCGTCGAAGGTCGCGATGAGCCCGCTCGAGGCCGCCGCGATCGTCAGCGACCACCCGAGCGCCGTCTCGACGTTCGCGGGCGAGTCGATCGCGAGCGCCGCGATCGCGAGCGCCCCGGCGCCTGCGACGAGCGCGTTGAGAACCGTGTGCCCCAGCAGCAGCGGGCTCTGCCAGAGGTCGCGGCCCTCGCACTGGTTGAAGAGGAACGCCGTGTAGCCGGCGAGCGCCGCGCCCGCGGGCACCATCGCCCAGCGCAGGGCGTCCCGCAAACCGTCGATGTCGAACAGCGCGGCGACGGTGAACACGGCCGCGACGATCGCGGCGACGTTGATGACCTGTGCGCCGATCGCGAGCCACGATGTCCAGTGCGGCTTCGTGAAGAGAAGGTAGAACCGTTCCGGACGCTTCAGGTCCCAGACGAGGAAGATGCCGGTGACGCCGATGCCGGCGAGCGCGAGGAGCCCTGGGACCACGTCCGCGAGCTCGGAGCCGCCGGCCCCGACGACGAGAAGCAGCACCGCGAGCATCATCGCCCCCGCGGCGATGCCCTTGGAGAGGAAGTAGCTCGAGACCTTCCAGCCCCACGGCGCCGGGTGCGCGATGTCCGAGACGACCGTCGCGGTCCCATCGAGTGCCTGAAGCTTGATCTTCTGCGACTCGGGAATCTGCGAGATGTACTCGCGGCCCTCGGCGATCGCGAGCGGGTCGAGCGCCGCATCGTGGGCGCCGAGGTAGAAGACCTTCGGGTTCGTGCCCTGCTCCGGTGCGCGCACCTTCGACGGGACGGTGTCGACGAGCCGCGTGATCTCCGAGTCCGGATCGTCGAGGTCGCCCGAGGTGATCGCCTGAGTCGGGCAGACGATCTCGCACGACGGCTTGAGGCCCTGGTCGAGGCGATGGGCGCAGAAGTTGCACTTCGCCGCCGTGTGGGTCTTGGGGTCGATGTAGAGCGCGTCGTACGGGCACGCGTTCATGCACGCCTTGCAGCCGATGCAGCGATCGCGGTCGAAGTCGACGACGCCGTCCGCTCGCTTGTAGAGCGCCTGCGTCGGGCAGATCGACACGCAGGGGGCGTCGGTGCAGTGGTTGCACCGCATGACGGAGAAGTTGCGCCGTACGTCGGGAAACGTCCCGGTCTCGACGTACTTCACCCAGGTCCGGAAGACGCCGAGCTCGACGTCGTGCTCCTGCTTGCAGGCGACCGTGCAGGCGTGGCAGCCGATGCACGACCGCTGGTCGAGGACGAAACCGATCCGCGTCACGACGTCGGGACCGCCTGCGTCACCTCGAGAGGATGTCCTTCCCGGCCCCACTGTGGCACGCCGCCGTTCACGACGTGCGCGACGACCGTCGCCCCGTAGCGCCGCACGAGACTCGCGGCGACGGCGGCGCGCTGGCCGCTGCCGCAGATGACCGCCACGGGCCGGGACGGGTCGATCCCGTCGGGCAGCGACCGGATGTCGTGGTAGGTCTCGAACACCGACCCGGGGATGTGACCTGCGTCGTACTCCTGGCGCGACCGGACGTCGAGGATCTGGACGTCGTCGCCCCCGTCGCGGCGCCGCGCGAGCTCCGGGACCTCGATCCGCTCGATCCGATCGACCGGGCGGCGCTCCTGCCGCCACGACGTCATCCCCCCGGAGAGGATGCCGCCGAACCGGCGCATCCCGACGGCGAGGGCGAGCGTCCCTGCGACGCGCGCATCGTCGTCGTCCCGGCCGACGAGGACGATCGGCTGCTCGCGGTCGGCGATCCAGGCCAGCTTGGAGCCGAATCCGGCGATGTGTCGCGGGATGCAGACCGCGCCCGGGATGTGGGCCTCGTCGAACTGGAGATCGGTGCGGACGTCGACGATGAGCGCGCCGTCGGCGCGAAGCTGGTCGACCTGGCGCGGGGCGAGCGGGAGCAGCTCGACCCCGTCCGTGAGGAGGGGGCCGCGGTTGAGGGCGACGATCGCCTCGAAGTTCGGCGGCTGGTCCCCGAGCTTCGAGAGGGCGTCGGCGACGAATTCGTCCTCGTCCTCGATCGAGAGGGTCGGGTTGTGGCGACGCTCGTAGCCGATCGTCGAAGAGACCTTCATGTCCATTCCGGGTCCGCCGCACATCGAGCCGCCGAGGTGCCCGGGCCACACCTCGACATCGTCGGGCAGGTTGAGGATCTTGCCGTGGAGCGAGCGGAAGATCCCGCGCGCGCCCTCGGACTTCTCGATCGCGAGGTCCGGGCGCGCAACGTCCCCGACGAAGAGGGTGTCGCCGCTGAGGACCGCCCAGGGCTCGGCGCCACGGCTCGTGTCGATGAGCGCGAACGCCGTGTGCTCGGGGCGGTGCCCGGGTGTGTGAAGGGCGCGGATCGTCACGCATCCGACCGCGAGCTCGAAGCCGTCGTCGAACGGCTCGTGAGCGTAGTCGGGCGTCGCCTCGCGGTGGATGTGGATCGTCGCCCCGGTCGCGGCGGCGAGCCGGCCGTGGCCCGAGACGTGGTCGGCGTGGTTGTGGGTCTCGAGGATGTGCTCGATCGAGACCCCCATGTAGCGCGCGAGCGAGAGGTACTCGTCGATCTCGAAACGGGGGTCGACGACGGCCGCGACACCGGCCTTCTCGTCACCGACGAGATACGAGGCGCATCCGAGGTCGTCATGCGTGATCTGGCGGAAGATCAAGGCGGCTCTCCGGGGGTCGAGGTCGGCAGAGACGCGCCGCGCACCGCGCGGGACCGGCACCATCTCCTCGTCTGTTCGACCATACGCGCAAATGGTTGAGGGTGCAAGGCTGTCGAAATGCGCCGGCGCGAGCCGCGCCGATGACGGCTCCGAGCGCGACGATCCGAGCCCCGGCGTCGCCCGCTGGGCTGTCGGTCAACCCGCGACCCCGGGCTCCGGCAGCTCGACGTAGACGACGCCCGACTCGACGACGGTCGGGAACGTCGCGAGGCCGAGGTCGGCCGGCCCGCGGACGCGCTCCCCGTCCGTCACGCGGAACTGACTGCCGTGCCGCGGGCAGGTGACGACGTCCCCGTCGACCTCCCCGGAGCAGAGCTCGGCGCCCGCGTGCGGGCATGTCGCACTCACCGCGTGGACCACCCGGTCGACATGGAACAGCGCGATGTCGCCGACCGCCGTGCCCTCGACGGTCCCCACGTACCCGAGACGGCCGGCGACGTCCCGGTAGTCGAGCGCGCGGACGCGGCGCGCGGCTCGCGCGCCCGACAGCCGGTCCACGACGATCCGCTCGAGCTCGCGGTCGGCCCGGCCGCGCGTCGTCACGGCGTCGGCCCCGGCCTTCTCGGCGTCGGCCCAGAGCTCCGGCGCAGGTGTCGCGACGTACGCGACGATCGCGA
>JBFIDS010000073.1:0-10724 GCA_041603715.1 Paraconexibacter sp.
GAGGCCCTCGGCGGGCAGCGCGTCGGCGAGCACCGGCTTCCACGTCGCCGCGCGTCGCCTTCGCCATGTGGCTGATCGGCGTGCGGACGACCTTCCCGCCGGGGCCACGCGACTCGGCGAAGGCGCGGACCGCGACGACCGTCGCGTCGGGCGGCGGCGTCCACATCGCTGCGTAGCCGCCCGACCGGAGATCGACGACGAGGCCCTCGGCGGGCAGCGCGTCGGCGAGCACCGGCTTCCACGTCGCCGCGAGGGTGCGGCGCAGGGACGGGATGCGCGCGCTGATCGACAGTCGGTACGCGGGGATGCGGTCCTCGAGGCGCACGACACCCCACAAGGCACTCGCGACGAGCACGCGCTCGCCGGCCCGCGCCCGCGCCCGCGCGGTGAGCGTCGCGAGGTCGAGGTGCTGGTAGAGCACGCCGGTGTAGACGTCGGCCGCCCGCGCCGCGGGCGCGTCGCGGAGCCCCGCGTTGCGCGCCAGCTCGGGGGCGAGCCCCTCGGAGAGCCCGAGCGCGTCGAGCGCCCTGCGCCGAGGACCGGCGCTGAGGCGCACGAGCGCGGTGAGCACGCGCTCGCGCGTCGCGGTCAGCGCGTCGGGGTGGACGAGGGCGCCGAGGTCGACCGGCGCGCCCGAGGCCGGCGCGGTCTTGCCCTCCGAGGGCGGCAGAAGGACGAGCATCGGCGGGAACCGTAGTCCCGCCGTCCCGGCGACGCCGTCCGGCTCAGCTCGCGTCGCCCTCCGCGCTCACGCCGACGCCGATCGGGCAGCTCACGCCCGTCCCGCCGAGCCCGCAGTAGCCGCCCGGGTTCTTCGCGAGGTACTGCTGGTGCTCGTCCTCGGCGTAGTAGAACGGGCGCTCGCCGTCGATCTCGGTCGTGATCTCGCCGCGGCCGGCCGCGGTGAGCGCGGCCTGGAAGCGCTCGCGTGAGGCCGTGGCCGCGGCGAGTTGCGCCTCGTCGGTCGCGTAGATCGCCGAGCGGTACTGCGTGCCGACGTCGTTGCCCTGGCGCATGCCCTGGGTCGGGTCGTGGCCCTCCCAGAAGACCCGCAGGATCTCGTCGTCGCCGACCTTCGCCGGGTCGAAGACGACGAGCACGACCTCCGTGTGCCCGGTCCGCCCGGAGCAGACCTCGCGGTAGGTGGGGTTCGGGGTGTGGCCGCCCGCGTAGCCGACCGCGGTCGACAGGACGCCCGGCGTCTGCCAGTACATCCGCTCGGCGCCCCAGAAGCAGCCCATGCCGACGACGATCGTGCGTGCGCCCGCCGGGAACGGCGGCTGCAGTGACGCGCCGGTGACGAGATGCGTCGCGGCGACGGGCATCTCGGTGTCGCGGCCCGGCAGCGCCTCCTCGGCGCTCGGGACCTCGAGGGGCTTGCGGGAGAAGAGCATGCACCGACTGTACCCGGGCGTCCTTGCGGGCTCGTGAACCCGGCGCGCCTGTATCGACGCGAGCGCGCGGGACCTCTGCGGTGACAGTTCCGTCGAACGTCACCTGGGGCGCTTCGCAGCGCACCCGATCCAGGGCGCGCGGGACCTCTGCGGTGACAGTTCCGTCGAACGTGACCTGTGGTCCTGCCTCCGTGCTCAATCCACGAGGTCGCGCGTGAGCGCGTCGGCGAGCAGGCGGCCGCGCAGGGTGAGCACGCACCGCCCGCGCGCGAAGGCGTCCGGCTCCAGGAGGCCGTCGTCGACCGCGCGCCTCGCCGCGGCGAGCCCGTCGGGCCGCAGGACGGCGGCGTCGAGGCCGTCGGCGAGACGCAGCTCGAGCAGCACGCGCTCCACCCGGCGCGTCTCCTCGTCGAGGATCTCGCGCCCGGCCGCCGGTGAGACGCCCTCGGCGAGCCGCCGCGCGTAGGAGGCGGGGCGCAGCACGTTCCACCAGCGTACGCCCGCGACGTGCGAGTGCGCGCCCGGACCGACCCCCCACCAGTCGTGGCCGAGCCAGTAGCCGCGGTTGTGGCGGGACACGGCCTGCGGCCCGGAGGCCCAGTTCGCGACCTCGAACCAGCGCAGGCCGGCGGCGCCGAGGGTCGCGTCGGCCATCTCGTAGCGCCGTGCCTGGACGTCCGGGTCCGGCTCGGCGACGGTCCCGCGCCGCACCCGCGCGGCGAGCGTCGTTCCGGGCTCGACGGTGAGTCCGTACAGGCTCACCCGGTCGGGGCCTGCGGCCACGACGTCGTCGAGGGAGCGCTGCCAGTCCTCGTCCGCCTCGCCGGGGGCACCGAAGATGAGATCGAGCCCCACGACCTCGTACCCCGCCTCGCGGGCCTCGCGTACCGCGGCGATCCCCCGTCCCGGGGTGTGGGCTCGGTCGAGGGCAGCGAGCACGTGGGGCGCGGTGCTCTGCACGCCGATCGAGATGCGATCGACCCCGGCCTCGCGGAGCGCCGCGAGCGACGCGGGATCCACGGACTCCGGGTTGGCCTCGATCGTCACCTCGGCGCCCGGAGCGACGCCGATCCGCTCCCGGACGGCCGCGAGGATCCGCGCGATCTCGGCGGGGGCGAGCACCGTCGGCGTCCCCCCGCCGAGGTGGACGGTGGACGCCGGCGGTCGCGCGTCCCCGAGCACGCTCGTCGCGAGGTCGATCTCCCGGACGGCCGCCTCGACGAACGCGGCGGTCGCTCCCGCGCCGGTCTCCGAGGGCGTGTACGTGTTGAAGTCGCAGTACCCGCACCGCACGGCGCAGAAGGGCACGTGGACGTAGACGCCGAGCGGGCTCCTCCCGACCGCCGCGAGCGCGGCGGGCGGAAGCGCGCCGTCCGCGGGCGCGGGGTCGCCGGTGGGGAGCGTCGCGGGCATCGCTCCCCAGTGTCGCGCAGGTCAGCCCCGCCCGTGCGGCGCGTCGAGGTCGAGCTCCGGCCCGACGGGCACGATCGCGAACGGATTGATCTGCGTGTGCGTGACGTAGTAGTGACGCTTGATGTGGTCCATGTCGACGGTCTCGGGCACGCCGGGCGTCTGGTACAGGTCGCGCAGGTAGCCCGAGAGGTTCGGGTAGTCGGCGATGCGTCGGATGTTGCACTTGAAGTGGCCCACGTAGACGGCGTCGAAGCGGACGAGCGTCGTGAAGAGGCGCCAGTCGGCGAGCGTCTGCTCGTCCCCGAGCAGGAAGCGCCGGTCCGCGAGGCGCGCGTCGAGGTCGTCGAGCGTCTCGAACAGCGGGACGACGGCCTCCTCGTAGGCCTCCTGCGATGAGGCGAATCCTGCCCGGTAGACCCCGTTGTTGACGGTGTCGTAGATCCGCTGGTTGAGCTCGGCCATCTCGTCGGCGAGCGCCGCCGGCGCGAGGTCGAGGTCGGGCCGGGCGGCGAACTCGTCGAACTCCGCGGCGAGCATCTCGATGATGTCGGCCGACTCGTTGTTGACGATCCGCCCGGTCTCCGTGTCCCAGAGGACGGGGACGGTCACCCGGGCGTCGAACGACGGGTCGCTCGCCGTGTAGGCCTCGGACAGGTACTGCCACCCGTGGAGCGGGTCGCCGGTCGTCCGGTCGTCGGTCTCCCGGAAGGCCCAGCCCTTCTCGTCGCGGATCGGGTCGACGATGCTCATCGCGATCGCGTCCTCGAGTCCCTTCAGCGCACGGAGGATGATCGTCCGGTGCGCCCAGGGACAGGCGAGGCTCACGTACAGGTGGTAGCGCCCCGACGCGGCCGGGTACTCGGAGGATCCGGCCGCCGTGACGCGGTCGCGGAACGCGCTCTGCTGACGGACGAAGCGCCCGCCGGAATCGGTCTCCTTCGGGAACGCGGCGCGGGTGCTGGTGGACATCGAGACCTCTTCGTTCGGCGACGACAGTAGTTGTGCGTGCAACTACCCTATCAGGTCGCCCCCTCGGGATTCCGTCCGGACCGGCGGGAACCGCACCGGACGTCGGATAGGGTGGCCGCGCGATGACCCCGCTGCGCGCCCGCACCACCGCCCTGCTCGTGGGGGGCGTCCTCGCCCTCGGCGCTCTCGCCGGCTGCGGCGGGGACGTGGAGGAGAGCAACGAGTACGTCGAGGCCGTCAACACGGCGCAGTCGGACTTCGCGCGCACGTTCGACGACCTGCAGCGAGAGATCGACGCCCGCAGCACCCCCGAGGACGACGCCGCGACGCTCGGGAAGTTCGAGAAGGCGATCGACGCGGTCGTCGAGGACCTGCGCGCCGCCGAACCACCCGAGCGCGTCGCGGCGGAGCACGACGCCCTCATCGACGAGGTGACGCGCTACGGGGGCATCATCAGCGAGGCCCGGGAGCAGTTCGACTCCGACGTGCCGCGTGAGATCCTCGCAGCGCGCACCGAGCTGTCGACCGACGTCGCCGCGACGAGCACCCGCATCAACCGCGCGATCGATGCGATCAACCGCGGGCTGCGCGAGTGACCCGCCGCGGCCGCGGCCTCAGCCCAGCGCGACCTCCTCGCCCTCGCCGGCCTCGTACTTGACGATCTTCGGGGGAGCGCTGACCCAGCCCGCGAGGTGCTGGGCGGCCCCACCGAAGTGCTCGGTCGCGAGGTGTGCGCCGAACGCATCCTCGTCGGCGTAGCGCTCGACCATCACGAACTCGTTGGGCGTGTCGACGGACTCGAACAGGTGGTACTCGAGGACGCCCTCCTCGGCGTTGCTCGCGGCGACGAGGCCGCCGACGGCGTCGAGGAACTCCTCACGCTTGTCGGCGCGGATCGGAAGCGTGGCGTGGACGATGAGCATGTGTCTCCTTGGGATCGTTGGGGAGAGTCCTCCCTACCAGCGCGCGCCGGCCGAGGCAAGCCGCCCGGCGCCGTCCCGCGCCGCGATCCTTCAACGACGCCCCGTCCTGGCCTCGGAGGCGACGTCGCCGAGTCGGCGGCTCATGTCGACCGCCGCGAGGAACTCGTCCCACGGGCGCGCGAGCCCGGAGAGGGCGGTGGCGAGATCCTCCAGGGCGTCCCACCCCGCGTCGGCCTCGGCGCCCCACCGCACGACGACGGGCGTCCACAGGGCGGCGCGTCGCCGGGTGAGCTCGCTCGCGGCCGCCGCGATCTCGGCCGCCGGACCGTGGAACGGCGGGTAGGACGGCAGGTAGACGGCGTCCCCGCGCCACAGCGGCGTGCGCTGGAAGCCGAGCAGTGAGACGCTCTCGGGGCCGCCCGTGACGACGTCCCAGCGCTCGGCGATCGGCGGGTACTGACGCCGGTCGAAGCGGTTGAACGGGGCGACGAAGACCGCCGAGTGCAGTGCCTCCTCGGCCATGATCGCCGCAGCCTGCTCGAGGCGTGTCTCGGTCTCCTTGCGGCTGAGGCCCGTGAACTCGGAGTGGCGGCTGGGCTTCGCGTGCCGCGTGCGGTGGTCGAGCCCGTGGACGCCGAAGGCGACGCCGTTGCGGCGGAGCTCGGCGAGGAGGTCGCGTTCCTCGTCGTCGTGCGGGCGCCAGTCCGTGCCGTCCGGGTCGAGCGCGTCGCGTGGGACGGTCGGGGTCACGGACACGAGGTACGGGACCCCGGCCGCGGTGAGGATGTCGTGGACGCAGCGAAACCGCTCGGTCCCGTACGCGGCCGGCTCGTCCCAGGCCTCACGGTGGGGGAACTCGTCGACGCGCACGAGGAAGCGTGGCGGCCCGGACGCGGCCTCGCCGAGCACGGCCTCGCGCGCGGCCATGAAGGGCGCGACGACCTCGGCGTCGTACGTGAGCTGGCCCCGGTCCAGCTGGGCACGCTGGATCAGCCGGCTCGGCTTGGACGGGACGGGCATCGACCGGACGGCGTCGACGACGTCCGCGCGGTCGAGGTCGTCCACCCGCACCGCGCCGTCGGCGAGCTCCTCGCTGAACTGCAGGCAGGCGCTGCGCCACTCGTCGGCGGTCACGAGACCCCGTCGCTGAGCTGCGTGACCGTCATCCGGCGGCGACTCTACCGGGACGGGTCACTACGATCGGGGGGTGTCGCCATTCTGGATCTGGACCCAGGCCCTCATCGTCGTGTTCGTCGTGGCGGGGATGGTCATCGCGATCACGAAGCTCGTCTGAGGCGGCGCAGCAGCCCCGGTCGCTCGTAGGCGGGCTGTGGGGGAAGGTCCTCGCCGCGCAGGATCGCCGCGGGAACGTCCTCCCCGAGCCAGGTGATGAGCTCGTCCGCGAGGCCGGCGCGCTCGAGGACCGGCCGGATCCCCGGCGGGCGGCGGTCGAGGTCGTGCGCGTCGCTCGCGACGCTGTGGCAGATGCCCCGGCGCAGGAGCTCGTGGGCGAAGCGCTGAGGGTCACGCCCGAACTGGCCGACCAGCGCGCCCGCGGTCACCGACGTGAGCATGCCGCGACGCGTGAAGGACACGAGGAGGTCGATGTCGGCGAGGAACGCCGGGCAGCGCTCCGGGTGGGCGATGAGGAGCGAGTGACCGCGTCGCTCCAGCTCGCCGAGCACGATGTCGAAGCCCGCCGGGCTCGGTGTGAACGGGCACTCGACGAGCAGCCAGGGCCCTCCACCGAGCGTCAGGGCCCTCAGCTCCTCGTCCTCCATCTCGCCGACGCGCGTGAGGGCGACCTCCGCCCCGACACGGACGTCGAGCGGGATCTCCGCAGCGACGAGCGCGTCCCGCAGCTCGCCGACGAGCCCGGGAAGGTTCGCGACGCCGTTGGCGGGGTGGTCCCAGCTCACGTGCGAGGTCGCGACGACGGTGCTCGTGCCCGAGGCGACGTGGGCCCGGGCGAGGTCGAGCGAGTCCGCCATGGTCGGCGGGCCGTCGTCGATGCCCGGGAGCACGTGGCAGTGCAGGTCGATCACGTGTTCGGATGGTCGCACAGGGTCGACGCGTGAATCCCGCGAGGGGGGCGGACCGGGCTATGCTCGGCCCATGTTCACCTCGATCGTCGTCGGAACCGATGGATCCGAGACCGCGAGCAAGGCCGTCGGCCGCGCCGTGGCGCTCGCCGCCCAGCTCGGGGCGGGCCTGGAGATCGTCAGCGCGTACGAACCGGTCCCCGAGCAGCGTCTGCGGGAGGAGAAGCAGGAGGTCCCGGCCGACATGCAGTGGATGGTGAGCCCGCGCGAGGACGTCGAGGCGACCCTCCAGAGCGCGGCGGACGACGCCCGCTCCGCCGGCGTCGAGAACGTCCGCACGCACGCGCGTCAGGGCGACCCGGCCGACGCGATCCTCGATGTGGCCGAGGAGATGCGTTCCGACCTCATCGTGGTCGGCAACAAGGGGATGACCGGGGCGAAGCGCTTCCTCCTCGGCTCCGTTCCGAACAAGGTCAGCCACCACGCTCCCTGCAGCGTGCTGATCGTCCGGACCGTCTGAAGGGCTACCGAGCCGGCGGAACGGCCGGCGCAGCGGGCACGGTGGTGACCGGTCGGGTCGCCGCCGCCGCGTCGAGCAGGCCCGCGCCGTAGCGCTCGTCGGGCCCGGGGGTCCCGAGGTCACGGGCGGTCGCGCGCAGGTGTGCGTGGACCTGGTCGGCGGTCGGCTCGGGACCGAGCACCCCGGAGGCGAACACGAGCGCCGCCGTCGCGGAGACGTGCGGCGCCGCCATCGATGTCCCCTGGTAGCTCGACGGGATCCCGAACGAGCGCCGCTCCCGGCCGTGGAGCGTCACCTGGAAGATGTCGCGACCGGCCTTGATCTCGGGTCGGCAGTTCGGATCGTCGGCGAGGGCGGCGTCCGCTCCCCCGCCGGGCGCGACGATGTCGAGCCGGCGACCGATGTTGGAGAACTCCGACAGGCACCCGCGCTCGGTCGTCGCGCCCACGGCGAGGACGCGGCTGGAGCGCGCGGGGAGCGCGATCGTCCGTGCGCCCTCGTTGCCGGCCGCGCCCACCGTGAGCACTCCGCGGCGCGCCGCGAAGCGCAGCGCGTCCAGGATCTGGGGGACCTGGGCCGCCGTGACGTCGCCGCCGAACTCCAGGCTGAGGTTGATGATGTCGACGCCCTTGCGCGCAGCGAAGCGGATGCCGTCGGCGATGTCGCTCGCGTCCCCCTCGCCCTCGTCGTCGAGCACCCGCACGGGCATGATCCGCGCGCCGTACGCGAGGCCGGTGAGGCCGACGCCGTTGTTCGTGCGCTCGGCGATCGTCGACGCGACGTGCGTGCCGTGCCCGTTGCGGTCCGACGGGTACGGGTCGCGATCGACGAAGTCGTAGCCGCGGACGAACTGGCTGGGCCGGAGATCCGGCGACTGGAGGAAGTCCCCCCGCGCACGGTAGGCGACCCCGGTGTCGAGGACGGCGACCGTCACGCCGCGCCCGCCCTGCCGACCCGCCGCGCGCAGGTTCTGCCACGCCTCGGGCGCGTTGACCGACCACGGCCCGGTGAAGTTCCACTGCACGGACTGCCAGCCGCCCGGGGTCTTGCCGCGGCCGGGGTCGTTCGGCACGAACGCCGTGACGCGTGCCTTCACGTTGGGGACCGCGTAGACGACGCTCGCCCTGCGCTTGACCGCCCGGATGGCCTTGTCGACGTCCTTGACCTTCACGGTCCGGAACGGCACCTCGCCACGGACGGACGCGCGGGCTCGCGCAGCGCCGGCCGTCGCGTGCTGCGGGAGCTCGCCGATGACGATCTCGCCGGGGACGGTCGCGGCGCGCTCGATCGGGGGACCGGGTGAGGCCGCGACGGGCGCGGCCGTGACGGCGCCGAGCAGTCCGGTCAGCGTGAGCAGCGCGACGGAGGCGGATGTCGGGCGCGGTGGGAGGCGGTGGGATCGGGCAGGCATCTCGGAACCAGGACTCGCCGGTTCCAGCCCGGCCGTCGAACACTCCAACAGACGGGACGACCAGGAGTTGTGCGTTGTGCGAAATGATGACGTACAGGCGCATGCGCGACACCGGTGCACCAGACCATGCGGACGGGATGCGCCAGGCGCTGACGGAGGCCCGCCGCGCCCTCGAGCACGACGACGTGCCCATCGGGGCCGTCGTCATCGCCGGTGACGGCACGGTTCTCGGCGTCGGCCACAACGAGCGCGAGCTGCACGCGGACCCCACTGCGCACGCCGAGATCCTGGCGCTGCGCCGCGCGGCCCGCACGCGCCGCTCGTGGCGGGTGCTCGACGCGACGCTCTACGTCACGCTCGAGCCGTGCGCGATGTGCGCGGGGGCGATCGTGCTCAGCCGCATCCCCGAGGTCGTCTGGGGAGCTCCGGATCCGAAGGCGGGGGCGGCCGGCAGCGTCCTGGATGTCCTCGCCGAGCCGCGGCTCAACCATCGCCCGCTCGTCACGGGCGGCGTCCTCGAGGATGAGTGCGCCGAACTGCTGCGCGCCTTCTTCCGTGAGCGCCGGGGTTGAATGCCCTCCACGCAGGCGGAACCCGGCGAAGCTGCTCCCCTGCGCTCCGGCGTTCGCTAGCGTGTTCGGGAGGTGTTCCGCTCCCGCCGACTCCTCGCCGCCCCGGCCCTCGTCGCCGTCGCGGGTACGGTCGCGCTCGCGACGTCGGGCGGCGCCCCCGCCGCCGACCTCTCCGCGGATCGCGCGAAGGCGGTCGACTGGGCGGTGAGCCAGGTCGGTCACCGCGAGCGCGGCACGACGAACTGCTCCGCGAAGATCATCAGGTGGGAGAAGGACATGGGGCTGAAGGTCCCGCCCTGCCGCGAGTGGTGCGGCGCCTTCGTCCATCAGGCGTTCCTCCGGCAGGGCATCCGGCTCTCGGCCAGGCTCATCGATCCGCACCGCTCGTACTTCGATGCGGTGGCCGAGCGTCGTGGCCTGAAGCGCATCTCGAAGAGCAGCGTCCGCGAGGGTGACCTCCTGTTCTTCAGGTTCCGCCCGAAGCTGAAGGCGTCGCACATCGCGATCGTCCGCAGCGCGCCCAAGAACGGCAAGGTCGAGCTCGTCGAGGGCAACGTCGGCCATGAGGTCACGCTCGAGACCCGCAGCCTGAAGTTCGCGGTGCTCGCCGCCCGCGTCACCGGCTGAGCCGCTCATCCGCCGCCCGGAACGCCCGCCTCCGGCTGCGGTTCGCAGCGTGCGAGGAAGGCGAGGGTGGACAGGTCGAGGTCGAAGCGCTCACCGTTCCAGCCGGGGACCGCGGTGCGGTCGTCGGGGGTGACGCCGAGCGTGGTGTTCGTGCGGATGAGGGTGTCGTGGTGGCTGGGCGTTCCCGCGGGAACGTCGTCGAGGAGGCGGCCGTGGGGGGTCGTGAACCGAAAGCGCGGCGCGGTCATGCGCGTGGTCTCGCGCCGGCCACCGCGCTCACTGCCCGGGCGAGCGGCGTCCTCGACCACCCGCACCTGGAAGCCGTGCTCGTGGACGAGGCGGTGGTGGTGGCGGCAGAGCAGCACGAGGTTGTCGAGATCGGTCGGCCCGCCGTGGGCCCAGTGGGTGATGTGGTGGGCGTCGACCCAGCGCGTCGCGGTGCATCCGGGGAACCGGCAGCCCTTGTCGCGGGCGCGCAGCGCACGTCGTGTCGCGGCGGGCACGGTGCGGGTGCGGCGTCCGATGGCGAGCGGCTCGCCGTCGGCTCCGTGGGCGTGGACGACGATCCCGGCGTCGCAGAACAGCCGACGGGCGGTCTCGACGCTGATCGGGACCTCGCCCTCGACGGTCGCGCCGCCGATCGCCTCGGTGGTCTCGTCGCTCGCGGCGAGGGCGGCGGCGTCGACGTGCACGATCACCTCGTGGCGCTCCGCGGTCGAGCGTCCCGGGAGACCGCCTCCGACGGCGAGGGCGCCGTCGGCGAGTCGGACGAGTGCGTCGGCGGCGGTCGCGCTCGGTGCCGCACCGTCCTCGATGGCGCCCTCGGCCGCGATCGCCTCCGTGGCGAGGTCGA
>JBFIDS010000074.1:0-10696 GCA_041603715.1 Paraconexibacter sp.
CCTGATGGTGCAGCAGGTGGTCCATGCGGTCCTTCTTCGTCCGGAGGTACGCCTCGTTGTGCGGGTTCGGGGCGTGCTCGATCGGGACCTGCTCGCTCACCGACAGCCCGTAGCCCTCGAGGCCACGGATCTTCTTCGGGTTGTTCGTGAGGATCCGGATCGACGAGAGCCCGAGGTCGACGAGGATCTGGGCGCCGATGCCGTAGTCACGCAGGTCGGCGGGAAGCCCGAGCTTGAGGTTGGCCTCGACGGTGTCGTAGCCCTCCTCCTGGAGCTTGTAGGCCTTGAGCTTGTTGAGCAGCCCGATGCCCCGTCCCTCCTGGGAGAGGTAGAGCAGCACGCCCCGGCCCTCCTCCTCGATCATCGCGAGCGCCGATTCGAGCTGCTCCCCGCAGTCGCAGCGCAGCGAATGGAAGACGTCCCCGGTGAGGCACTCGGAGTGCACGCGGACGAGCACGTCCTCCACCCCCTCAACCTCGCCCTTGACCATCGCGACATGGTGCTTCTCGTCGACGAACGAGCGATACCCGATCACGGTGAACGCGCCGAAGGCCGTCGGCATGCTCGTCGCGACGACGCGCTCCACGAGCTTGTCATGGCGGCGGCGATAGGCGATGAGGTCGGCGATCGTGATGATCTTGAGGTCGTGCTTGGCGCAGTACCCGGCGAGGTCGTCGAGCCTCGCCATCGTCCCGTCCTCGTTCTGGATCTCGCAGATCAGGCCGGCCGGGGTGCAGCCGGCGAGGCGCGCGAGGTCGACGGATGCCTCCGTGTGGCCCGTGCGCTCCAGGACTCCGCCGTCCCGCGCCTTGAGGGGGTGGACGTGGCCGGGCACGACGATGTCGTTCGGGCCCTTCGCCGGATTCGCGGCGGTCGCGATCGTCGTCGCCTGGTCGGCGGCCGAGATCCCCGTCGTCACACCCTCGCGGGCCTCGATCGTCACGGTGAACGGCGTCTCGTAGGCGGACTCGTTCTTCAGCGACATGAGCTCGAGCCCGAGCTCGTCGCAGCGGGCGGCGGTGAGCGCGACGCAGATCCAGCCGCCCGCCTGGCGCGTCATGAAGTTGATCGCCTCCGGGGTGACGAACTCGGCCGCCATGACGAGGTCACCCTCGTTCTCCCGGTCCTCGTCGTCGGTGACGACGATCATCCTCCCCGCCGCGATGTCCTCGAGGGCCTCCTCGACGGTCGCGAACCGGACCTCGGTCTCCGGACTCATCGGGCCACCAGCTTCTCGACGTACTTCGCCACGACATCGACCTCCAGGTTGACGAGCGTCCCCTCGGTCGCCGCTCCGAGCGTCGTGCGCTCGAGCGTCTCGGGGATGAGGGATACGGAGAAGGTCTCCGCATCGACCGCGGACACGGTGAGGGACACGCCGCTCACGCAGATCGAGCCCTTCTGCACGACGTAGCGCAGGAGCTCCGGTGCGGCGCGGATCGTGATGACGCGGGAGAAGCCCTCCTCGCGGATGGAGGCCACCTCGCCGACCCCGTCCACGTGGCCCTGCACGATGTGCCCGCCGAGCCGCGCGTCGGCGCGCAGCGCGAGCTCGAGGTTGACCGTGCCGCCCTCACGCAGCGCCCGCAACGCGGTGAGCCGGAGCGTCTCGTGCATCGCCTCGGCGACGAACGCGTCGCCGGAGATCTCCGTCGCGGTGAGGCAGCACCCGTTCACCGCGATCGAGTCGCCGTGCCCGAGCTGCGCCGCGAGCCGCGTGCGCACCCGTACCCGCGCGCCGTCGGTCGTCTCGTCGACCGCGTCGACCGTTCCGAGGTCCTCGACGAGTCCCGTGAACATCACCACTCCTTCAGGCGGGCACTGACGAGGACGTCGCCCGCGATCTGCTCGGTCTCCAGGGTCAACGCGCGGACGGCGTCCGCGATGCGCTCGACGCCCTCGCCCTCGAGCGGGTCACGGGCGGACCGGCCGCCGAGGAGGATCGGGGCGAGGAAGAGGCGGATCTCGTCGATCTCGCCCGCGTCGAAGAACGCGCCGGCGAGCCGCGGCCCCCCCTCGAGGAGGACCGACGCGACGCCGAGGTCCCCGAGCTGCGTGAGCGCGGAGCGCACCCGCGCCGGGGCGTTCTCACCCGTCGCGACGACGACGTCGGCACCCGCGTTCTCGAGCGCGTCGGTCGCCCCGCGCGGTGCCGCGCGGGAGACGACGACCGAGAGCGGCGGGTCGGGCGCGGCGACGACGAGCGCGGAGTCGAGGGGCAGGCGGCCGGTCGAGTCGAAGACGACGCGGCGGGGCTGGCGCAGGACGTGATCCTCGATGCGCGCCGTGAGCTGCGGGTCGTCCGCGAGGGCGGTCCCGATGCCGACGACGACGGCGTCGACCGTCGAGCGCCACCAGTGGGCGCGCTCGCGGCTCTCGGCGGAGCTGATCCACTTCGAGTCCCCGGCCCCCGTCGCGACCTTGCCGTCGAGGCTCATCGCCGACTTGAAGAGGACCCAGGGCCGGCCGGTGCGCGCGTGCTTGCGGAACGCCTGGTTCTGGAGGCGGGCGCGCGCGGCGAGCTCGCCGCCGGCGACGTCGACCTCGATCCCCTCGTCGCGCAGGATCCCGAGGCCGCGGCCGCTCGCCTTCTCGCTCGGGTCGTCGGAGCCGACGACGACGCGGCGGATCCCCGCCTCGACGATCGCGTCGGTGCAGGGCGGGGTCTTGCCGTGGTGGCAGCACGGCTCGAGCGAGACGTACATCGTCGCGCCCGTGAGGTCGGCGCCTCCCGCCGCCGCGATCGCGGCGCGCTCGGCGTGCGGACCGCCGAACTCGGCGTGGTGGCCCTCGCCGAGGACGACGCCGTCGCGGACGATCACGGCGCCGACGACGGGGTTGGGGTGCACGTGGCCGACCCCGAGCTGCGCAAGCTCGATCGCGCGCGCGAGGTGCGTGTGGTCGGTCGCGGTCCGCTGCATGGGGCAACCGCAGGATAGGGGTCCGGGTGGCCCGGCCCACGCGACGTCCCCTGCCGCGTTGGAGCGCGAGCGGACGCTGAGCCGCTCCCCGACCGCTCAGCGCCCACTCGGGGGTCGGCGGCGGGCGATCGCCCGCCCCGGGCTACTCGTCGGCGATCGCGCAGCGCCCGCCGGTGAGCCGGTAGACGCGCATGAGCGGTCCTGGCCGGTGGTAGGCGAGCGGATAGAACGAGAACGACCAGTCGAAGTTGAAGTCGACCGGATCGGCGCCCTTGCGGTACGGCGAGTCCTCGCGCACGAGCTCGGCCCGCTCCTCGAGCGCCTCGTAGTAGGCGATCGCCCGAGGGACGGACTCCGGCTCCGCCTCCGCGCGCCCGCGCTGCGTCGAGCCGCTGATGACGTAGCAGTATCCGTTCTCCTCGTAGCGGTCGATGAGCTCGGGGTAGAGCGTGCGCTCGTAGTCCTCGATGTTCACGATGCGGCCGGGCCCCGGCAGGTAGGCGCCGTCGTTGGTGATGTTGGAGCGGCTCGTGGGGAACTTGATCCAGCGGTTGCCGTTGCCGGTCGCGCGGGACGGCTGCCCGATCGGGTGCGCCCACGCGTCGGGGACGACGGGCTCGACGACGATCTTCGAGCGCTCCGGGATGTTGTCGACGGCCCACTGGCGGGTGAGGTTGCGCGTGTCCTCGCGGGAGAGCACGAGGCCGCTGTGGAGGCTGTAGACGAGGCCCTGCCCGCAGAGCGCGACGACGCCGATGCTCATGAGGGCCGGGCGCCACGCGACGCCCTTGCGCGCGACCACACGGTCGACCCCCCAGATGACGACGAACGCGCCGAGCAGGCACAGCAACGGGAAGATCGGGATCAGCCAGCGCCCGAAGAAGCGCTCCTGCGAGCCCATGAACAGGAGGAAGAGCACCGGCGCGGGGACGAGGACGAGCGCCATCCGGCGGTTCCACGCCGCGAGCACGGCGGCGCCCGCCGCCGCGGCGAGCGCGGGGACCCAGCCGAGCCCCCACGTCATCGCCCACAGGTAGTACTCCAGCCCGCTGTCGTGCGTGAGCCCGAGCTTGCCGAACGAGTCGCCCGAGACCGTCGTCTGGTGCTCGAGCCCGTCGCGGAACTCGTCGAAGCTGAGGAGCGCGTAGGGGTTCGCCGTGACGAACGCGAGGGTCGCCACTCCGCCGGCGAGGAGGACCCGGCGCAGATGGACGAGAGGGACGCCCGAGCCCGCCATCTGCGTCGCCGTCGCCGCGAGCAGCGGGAGCAGCACGATGCCGCCGGTGTACTTCATCGCGCACGCGAAGCCGAGGCCGACCCCGGCGACGACGTAGTCGCGCGTGCGGCCCGTGTGGAAGACCCCGGCGATCCCCCACAGGGCGAGGCAGATCGGCGCGAGCGTCGGGACGTCGTTGAGCGCGAGGTGCGAGTAGAAGACCGGCAGGAACGCCACGGCCATGAGGCCCGCCGCGAGCAGCCCCACGCGCCGGTCGAAGAAGCGCCGGCCGGCGATGTAGAGCAGCCAGATCGCGATCGTGCCGAGCACCGCGGCCGTGACGCGCGCGGTGACCCACACGGACTGCGGGTCGGTGGCGAACGCCGCGCCCACGTCCTCACGGCCGCCGAAGCGCACCGCGAACACGATGTGGATGACGTACGTGAAGGCCGGCGGGTTGACGAAGTAGTGCGGGTTCCAGCCGTGCCCGAAGAGCCCGATCGCCTTGGGGACGAAGTGCGCGTTCTCGTCGGCGTTGAACGCGTAGGGCATCCCGTGGTCGACGCCCCAGACCCGCAGGAGGAACGCGCCGACGAGAAGCGCCGCGACGCCCATCGACCAGCGCGTCACCTCGGTCGTGCGCAGGCGGTGCAGGCCTTCGGCGCCCGCCTCACGGGCACGGTCGCGGAGCTGCTCGGCGCGGGAGCGCGGGGGCGGCGGCCCTGACTCCCCGAGCTCCTCCCGTCGGCGGCGGCTCACATCAACAGCGGACATACGCCCCGTACATCGAGGAGGCCGCGGCGAACGTGTAGCCCTCGGGCGGGAGGGCGAGCCGGATGTCCCCGCGGTCGACGAGGACCTGGCGCACGAGCGTCGACCGGTTCGCCGGGAGGATCGCGACGCCGCCACGGGCGATGCGGCCCTCCTGCGCGGGGTCGTTGCGGGCGAGGACACCGTCCCGCGGACGGTCGAGGACCCAGCGGACGTCGGGGATGAGCTTGTGGTTGGGCACCCAGACGGGCCCGCACTTCAGGGCGGCCTGGACGGCGGGTGCGGCGAGGACCTCCTCGAGACCGACCCGCCAGTCCCCGCGGAACTCGAGCTCGGTCTCGAAGACGTGGAGGTTCACCCGCGTGGCGGTGAACGCGACGCCGCCGACCACGGCGAGGATCGCGGCGCCCATCCACACGTTGCGGACGAGCGTTCCGCGGCGGAGCATGGTGAAGCCCCCGAGGGCCACGGCGGCGAAGACCATCACCATCAGGGACGGCACGAGCAGGTAGCGCTGGATCACCGAGAGGCCCGCGATGCCGACCGCGGCGAACGTGCCGAGGCCGGCCAGGAACAGCGAGAACGGGATGACGACGCGGCGCGGGGCGATGTAGGCCGCGATCACGAGGCCGGCGATCCCGAGCAGCACGACCGGGAGCTTGTCGAGGCGGATGAGGAAGTCCACGGTCGACGACGGGACGGCGCTGAGGCCCTTCGCCCGCCCGAGCTCCTCGGCGAGGCCGCTCGTGTGGGTGTGCGAGTAGAGCGGATCCCCGGTCACCGCGAAATCGGTGGCCGCCCAGATGACCGGGCCGGCCGCCGTGAACGCCGCGTAGCGGATGCGCGTCGTCCAGTCCGCCGGCCACGCGCACCACAGGAAGTAGAGGCCGATGAGCAGCCACGCCTCCGGGCGCAGCAGCGCGGCGAGTGCGAGCACGACGAAGACCGGCGTGCCGCGGCGGCGCGACTCCTGCTCCATCACCGCCGCCCAGACGATGAGCGCGAGGAACGGGATGTCGATGTACCCGCGCGCGGCGAGGAAGGGGAAGTCGAAGCGCGAGCAGAGGAGCCCGGCGGCGATGAAGCCGACGAGCGGCGTGAAGGCCCGCGACGCGAGACGGTAGATCCCGGCGACGAGGACGACGAAGCTGAGGAACGTCGCGGCGATCATCACCCGGTCCGCGCCGTCGCCGAGCACGCTGAGCACGGCGCCGAAGACGATCGCGAGCGGGTGCTGGGTCGGAGCCCGGAACGCCTCGAAGCTCAGCTGGTCGCCCGCGAGGAGCTCACGGCCCCAGACGAGGGAGTAGACCGAGTCGTAGTTCGGATAGGTCGGGTACCAGAAGAACCCGAAGATCGCGGCGGCCGTGACCCCGATGAGCCCGAGCAGGGGCCAGGGCAGCGCGAGCAGTCGCGCGCCGTGACGGGACCGGGCCGGGGGCTCGGTCCGGGGCCGTGTGAGGGTCGCGGATTCCATGGGCGAACCGAGGAGCGGCGCGGGTTCGCGTCATGGCCGGTTCCTCTGAGATACTGCCGGGCCCGAGTGTACGGCACCCAGGGGACGTCGGACGTCACCGGCGCGCGCCGTAACGCCGCCTTCCGCACCGGGTAGAGGAAGGACGCCTGTCATGAAGCTCATCATCCAGATTCCGTGTTTCAACGAGGAGGAGCAGCTCCCCGGCACCCTTGCCGACCTCCCGACCGAGGTCGAGGGGTTCGATGTCGTCGAGTGGCTCATCATCGACGACGGTTCCGTGGACCGGACGATCGAGGTCGCCCGTGAGGGCGGCGTCCACCACATCGTCAAGCTCACGAACAACAAGGGCCTCGCCGCCGGCTTCCAGGCCGGCCTCGACGCCTGCCTGAAGCTCGGCGCGGACGTCATCGTCAACACGGACGCCGACAACCAGTACTCGGCGAAGGACATCCCGAAGCTCGTCGGCCCGATCCTCGCCGGCAGCGCCGACATGGTCGTCGGGGACCGCGAGACGGACAAGATCGAGCACTTCTCGCCGCTGAAGAAGCGGCTGCAGTCGCTCGGATCGTGGGTCGTCCGCCAGGCCTCCGACACCGACGTGCCGGACACGACCTCCGGGTTCCGCGCCTACAACCGCGAGGCCGCGATCCAGATGGCGGTCGTCTCGAAGTACACCTACACGCTCGAGACGATCATCCAGGCCGGCAAGCTCCTCGTCGCCACCGATCACGTCCCGATCCGGACGAACCCCAAGACACGGGAGTCGCGGCTCTTCCCCTCCATGGGGTCCTACGTGCGGCGCAACGCCGTTGCGATCTCGCGGATCTACACGCAGTACGAGCCGCTCAAGGTCTTCCTGCGGATGGCGGCGGTCCTCGCGCTGCTCGCCGCGATCCCGTGGATCCGCTTCCTCGTCGCCTACATCGACGGCAACGGCGCCGGCCACGTCCAGTCGCTCATCTTCGGCGCGGTGCTCTTCAACGCGGCCGTCGTCGTCGCGACGCTCGGCGTCCTCGGCGACCTGCTCTACGCGCAGCGCATCATGTCCCAGCGCATCTTCGAGCGCGTCCGGCGCATCGAGCTGGAGTTGAAGATCCCCCCGTCCCACTACGAGCCCGGGGCGCACCCGACCGGCCAGCCCCCGACGACGGGGGCCAACGCCGGCGCGCAGCGCACCGAGGACCGCGAGGCCATCAAGCTATGAGCACGACGACGACCGACGCCGAGGGCGTCGTCACCGGCAACACGTACGACAAGTACGGCTCCACGAACCCCGTGGTGAAGCGCCTGATGGCGCGGTTCGAGGCGACGCTCGAGGAGCTCTTCGAGGCCGCCGACCCGCAGTCGCTGCTCGATGTCGGCTGCGGCGAGGGCGTGCTCATCCACGAGTGGGCGGGCAAGCTCGCCGACAAGCGCGTCGTCGGCATCGACCTGGAGGAGGAGTCGATCCAGGCCGGGTGGGCGCAGCGGCAGGCCCCCAACCTCGAGTACAGGATCATGAAGGCCGAGGACCTCCCGTTCGCCGACGGGGAGTTCGACGTCGCGACCGCGAACGAGGTCCTCGAGCACGTGCCCGACCCGGAGCACACGGTGGCCGAGATGGCCCGTGTCGCAGAGCGCTGGCTGCTCGTCAGCGTGCCGCGCGAGCCGCTGTGGCGCGGCCTCAACATGGCGCGAGGGGCCTACCTGAAGGACCTCGGCAACACGCCCGGGCACCTCAACCACTGGTCGAAGCGCTCGTTCGTGAAGCTCCTCTCGCAGCACGGCGAGGTCGTCCAGGCGCGCTCGCCGTTCCCGTGGACGATGCTCCTCGTCCGCCTCGCGAAGTAGGCGCCCGTGGCTCAGGGCGGGCCCCCGCCCGGGGGCGGCGGCGAGGCCGCGGGCCGTCCGGCGTCCGCGGCGGTCGCGCAGGACGGCTACGCGCGCGGCGCCCGGATCCTCTCCGTCGGGATCGCGTCGACGGGCCTCTTCACGTTCGCGTACTTCGCGGTCGCCAGCCACGTGCTGGAGCCCGGCGACTACGGTGCGGTCGCCTTCCTGTGGTCGGTCCTGTTCATCGTCATGTCGGTCATCTACCGGCCGGTCGAGCAGCTGCTGTCGCGGACCATCGCCACGCGCAGGGCGGTCGGGGCCGACGACACCCACCCGCTCCGGGTCCCGCTCACGATCCAGGCGTCGGCCGCCGTGCTGTTCCTCGTGGTGGCGCTCGTCCTGCGCGGGCCGCTCGAGGACCGTCTCGAATCGGACGCCCTGTTCTGGGTGTTCGTGGGTGCGGCGGTCGCCTACGCGGCGAGCTACTTCGCCCGCGGGTACTTCGCCGGCCACCAGTGGTTCGGTCTCTACGGCGGGCTCGTCCTGTTCGAGTCGCTCGCGCGGTTCGCGTTCCCCGTCGCCGTCGCGGTCGGGCTCGCGAGCGGGCAGACGGCGGTCGCGCTCGGCATCCTCGCCGCGCCGCTCGCCTCGCTGCTCGTCGTGCCCGCCGGCCTCGCCCGTCACCGCAGGCGCAGCGCGGCGGGTGCGGACGCGACCGCTCCGGTCGGCCCCGGTCCCCTCCCCGAGCCGCTGCCCGCCGCCGGAGCGGCCCCGGCCGGGACCGGGGCGACGGACGGCTCAATGCGCTCAGGGGCCGACTTCGCCGCGTCGGTCGCCGTCGTGCAGCTCGCCGAGCAGACCCTGCTCAACGTCGCCGTCCTCGTCGTGGCCGCCGCGGCGGGCAACGCGCTCGCAGGGGTCGTGTTCAACGCGTTCATGATCACGCGCGCGCCGCTCCAGCTCTTCCAGTCCGTCCAGACGTCGCTCCTCCCCCACCTCGCGGGCCTCGAGGCGACCGAGGGGACCGAGGCGTTCTCGCGCGCGATCCGGGTCACCGTGCTCGCCATCGCAGGCTTCGCCGCCGCGGTGTCGCTCGGCCTGCTCGCCGTCGGGCCGTGGGCGATGGACGTCATCTTCGGCGACGCCTACGAGTACGGGCGCCTCGGGCTCGCCGCGATCGGGGTCGGGATGGGCTTCCACCTCGTCGGGGGGACGCTCAACCAGGCCGCGCTCGCCCGCGGGCAGGCGCGCCGCGCCGCGACGGCGTGGCTGCTCGCCGCCGCGGTCTTCGTCGCGTGGATGGTCGTCGACGTCATCGGCGACGAGCTCGTCCGCGCGCAGACCGGATACCTCGCCGCGACGGTCCTGCTGTGCGCCCTCCTCGCGGGCGTCTACCGGGCCGGCGCCCCGGTCCGGCCGCGGTCCTGAGGGCCGTGTCGGCGTCCCGCCGCTCCGCCGCCGCGTGACGGCGGGACAATCTCTCTTGACACGACACCGCTCCATGCTGCTAGCGTTCCCAGCACGGCTAGGTCATCCCGGCCTGGCAAACCCCGTGTCACGCATCGCAGTCGTCGCCTCAGAGCACCTCCGCGTTCGCAGGTCACATACCGCCCCGGAGGCGTATTCATCATGAGCAACGGAACCGTCAAGTGGTTCAACGACGACAAGGGCTTCGGCTTCATCACGCCGGAGGACGGTGGCAAGGACCTCTTCGTCCACCACACCGCGATCAACGGCTCGGGCTTCAAGAGCCTCGCCGAGGGCGCGCGCGTCTCCTACGACGCGGAGCCCGGTGACAAGGGCCCCAAGGCCGTCAACGTCACCGCGCTCTAGTCACAGAGCCTTTCGCTTCACGGCCGCGTCGACCTCCGGGTCGGCGCGGCCGTTCTGCGTCGTGGGGCCGCGTCGCGCGGGCTCGCCGCGACGCCCCCCCCAGGTCACGTTTGCTGGAGCAGTTCCGTCCAACGTGCCGGCGGGCTCGCAGCGCCGCCGGCCTGAGCGCCCGCGGGTCACGTTCGCTGGAGCAGTTCCAGGCAACGTGCCCGACGCGTCGACTCCGGGGTCGGCGCCCCGTCAGCCGCGCAGCCGTCCCGCGTCCGCGTACACGTTGACCCGACCTACCCGGGCGAAGGCGGCCAGCGTCATCCCGCGGTCCTCCGCCAACGAGACGGCGAGCGACGTCGGCGCCCCCACCCCGACGAGCACCGGGCACCCGGCGACCGCGGCCTTCTGCACGAGCTCGAACGAGACGCGGCCGCTCACGCACAGGATCGCGTCGACGAGCGGCAGGCGCCCGTCGAGGAGCGCGCGGCCGACGACCTTGTCCATCGCGTTGTGGCGGCCGACGTCCTCGCGCAGGACGAGCAGCTCCCCCGCCGGCGTGAACAGGCCCGTCGCGTGCATCCCGCCGGTTCGGTCGAACGCCGGCTGGCGCAGACGGTCGGGAAGCGCGGCGAGGAGCGCGCGGTCCACGCGCGGGGTGCCGGCGGCGAGCGGCGC
>JBFIDS010000075.1:0-10668 GCA_041603715.1 Paraconexibacter sp.
CCGGGCTGCTCGATCAGGCCGAGCACGAGCCCCCCGAGACCCCCGGCCGCGAGGAGGGCACCCGGGACGTCGACCCGCCGGCCCTCCCCTTCGACGGGCGCGAGCTCGGGGATGTGACGCAGCCCGAGCCACATCGCGAGGCCGACGACCGGAACGTTGATCGCGAAGACGAGGCGCCACGACACGGCGTCGACGAGGACCCCGCCCAGCGGCGGCCCCACCGCGATCGCGGCGCTCGTCCACGCGGTCCAGGTCCCGATCGCCGCGCCACGGGCGACGGGGTCGTGGTGGGTCTCCGTGATGATCGCCAGCGAGCTGGGGACGAGCAGCGCCCCCGCCAGCCCCTGCAGCGCACGGGCCGCGACGAGCGTCTCGACCGTCGGCGCGACCGCGCACAGCACGCTCGTGACCCCGAACCCGCCCGCGCCCCAGAGGAAGATCCGCCGCCGGCCGAGCGTGTCCCCGAGCGCGCCCCCGGCGAGCACGAACGACGCGAGGAGGAGCAGGTAGGCCTCGACGACCCACTGCTGCCCGGCGAGCGTCGCGTCGAGGTCGTCGCGCAGCGAGGGCAGGGCGACGTTGACGACCGTCGTGTCGACGAAGACCGCCGCCGAGCCGAGGATGCACGCGACGAGCGCGAGCCGGGGGGAGGCGGTGGGCGCTATCGGGACGCGTCCCGCGGGCGGCGAAGGAGTCGGCGCACCGGGGGCGGGACCCGCCGCAGCCGCACCGCGAGCACGCAGCCGAGGGCGGCGAGCAGCGTGAGCGCGAGCCCGAGGCCGAACCGGGGAACCCCGTACTCCAGGCGCACCTCGCGCGCCCCGGCGGGCACGTCGACCCCCGCGAGGTACCCCACGCGCCGCACCGCCACGTCCTCGCCGTCGGCCGTCGCCGACCAGCCGGGGAACCACGGCTCACCGGTCACGAGGAGCCGGCCGCCCGTCGTGGAGTAGCGCCGCTCATCCGTCGAGACGACGTCCACGGTGACGGCCCGATCGGGGCAGGTGAGGAGGGCGTCGGCGCCGCGGGCCCGCACGCACCCCGCGTCGACCTCGCGCGCCCGCGTCCGGCGACCCTCGATCTCGTAGACGACGTACGGGCCGCCCTGGAACACCGGGCGGTAGCCGTCCTGGCCGGCGAAGCGGTCGGCCCCCGCGGACACGACGATGAAGCGCACGCCCATCTCGTCGAAGAAGGGCCGCATGAGCGGCGTCACCGGGAACGTGCGGTCCCCGGTGAAGGCCGGCTCGAGCCGCCGAACCCGGTCGATGAGGAAGCGGCTGAGCTGCGGCTGGAAGCCGTTGACGTTCTGCACGCGCCAGACCGTCGGGAAGCCCGCCCAGTCGGACGGCAGGCTCGGCAGGTCGGCCGCGACGCGGTCCTGCGGGCGGGACTCGGCCTGGAGGAACTCGACGATCCCGGCGCCCTGGCTGTCGCGCGTCGGGGTGACCGCGAGGGGCGGGGCCTTCGAGACGATGAAGTAGCGGTCGGGGATCGTCGTGGTGAGCTCGATCGCGAGGACCACGACGAGCGCGATCGGCAGGGCGGCGTGGACCCGGTACGTCGTGGGGACGAGCGCCCACGCGACCGCGAGGCCGACCGCGACCACGAGCGCGAGCAGCTCCCGGCGCGGGGCGTCGGCGAGGAAGCTCGCGGGCTGGTCGAACGCCTCCAGCGGCAGGAGCGCGACGACGACGAGCCAGCCGGCGAGCGCGGCGAGCTGACGCCGCGAGGGGCGCCGCGTGAACGCGTGGGCGAGCGCGAGCGCGACCGGGATCGTCGCGACGTAGAAGATGAGCAGCGGGCGCCAGAGCCGGCCGACGTCGGAGGCGTCCTGGAACGTCTCGGCGATCCACTCCGCGATCGGTCCGAAGCAGACGAGCAGCATCGCCGCGGCGATGCCCGCGTCCCGCAGGGCGGGACGCCCGCTCGTCAACGCGAGCGGCAGCGCGATCACGCCCCCCGCCCCCACGTAGAGGTACGAGTTCGTGAGGTCGACGCCGCGGAACTCCTCGAGGGTCGGCAGCCAGTGCCCGAACGCGTTGGGCAGCAGGACCGTCTGCAGGTACGACGTCGGAAGGGCCGGGTAGGCACCGAGCGACGGGTAGACGTCGAGCATCGCGACGGTCGGGACGAGGACGACGGAGGAGAGGACGACCCCGACACCGAGTCCGCCCGCGACGGCGGGGAGGACCCTCCGCGCCCCTGCGAGGGGCACGATCGCCCACAGCGCGAGCAGGAGCCCGCAGGCGAGGACCATCGGGGTGAACCCGGCGGTGATCATCAGGGCGAAGAGCACCCCGAGTCCGACGACCCGCCGCGGGGTCACCTCCTCGCGCAGGCGGTCGATCGTCCACAGCGAGAGCGGGATCCACGCGAACGTCTCGGTCATCGCGAGGTGCTGGGCCTGCGAGACGGTCTCCCCGTTGAGGAGGACGAAGACGCCCGCGAACGCCGCCGCCGCGTTCCCCATCCCGCGCGAGCGGGCGAGGAGGACGACGCCGAGGCCCGCCACCCACATGTGGGCGACGGACATGATGTTGAGGACGTGCTCGCTCAGCCGGGCGTCGACGAGCGCGAGGAAGCCGCTGAGGAGGAGCTGGGGCGGATAGGCGACCTGGGCCTGCGCGTTGGTGAAGAGCGGCGAGCCGCCGTAGGTGTACGGGTCCCAGGCGGGGAAGTCCCCGGCGGCGAGGTACTGCTGGACCGCCTGGAGGATCGGGAGGTGGAAGCCCGGCAGGTCGAACGGGATGCCCCGGTCGCCCGTGAGCGGCACCCAGAACGCGTACACGAGCGCGACCGTGACGAGCGCGTAGGGCCACGCGTCGAGGAGCGTCTCACGGCGCGGCGCGGTGACCGCTGTCCAGCGGGGGCACTCCACGTCCTAGCGACCTGATCGACCGCGCCGGCCGCGGACGATCCCGTGATCGAAGCTCCAGAGCTTGTGGCCGATGAAGTTGAGCGGCGTGATGACGATCTGCGAGATGACCTGCGCGAGCACGCGGGCGGTGTCCGCCTCGACGAGCGCCTGGAGGATCCCGAGGCCGATGATGAACGTCACGCCGTAGACGACGATGAACCGCGCGGCCTGGAAGCCGGCGTGACCCTCGCGGGCACCGAACGTCCAGTGCCGGTGCCAGAAGAAGTTGTTGCTCACCCCCGCGACGACGCCGACGAAGGCGGCGATCCGGTAGTCGAGCCCGACGAGGTGGATCGCCGCGGTGTACGCGGCGATGTTCACCACGAAGCCGCTGCCGCCGACGGCGAGGAAGCGCACGAGCTGCGCCCAGTTGCGTCGATGGCGCAGGCCGCTCAGGACGCGGCGCGGCATCCACGGCGCAGTTCTCGCGTCCTCGGACACGTCTGGGAGGTTAGTCGGGTTCGCCTCGCAACCGTCGCTTCCACCCCGCGGCACCACGTCGCACGCCGGTCGGTGAGGGATATGGTGGCGCGTCATGCCGCACCTGTCGATCATCATTCCCGTCCACAACGAGGCGGAGCATCTTCCGACGATCCTGCCTCGCATCCGCGACGCCGCGTGTCCGATCGACCGCGAGTGGATCCTCGTCGACGACCGCTCGACCGACGCCTCCAACGAGATGCTCCGGGACTGGGTCGAGGCCCACGGCGAGGAGGAGGCCGGGATGGTCCTCATCACCCGCCCGCCGGAGGCTCCGGGCGGCAAGGGAATCGCGCTGACCGAGGGGATCGCGCGTGCGACCGGTGACTTCGTGATCGTCCAGGACGCCGATCTCGAGTACCACCCGGCCGACATCCCCGCCCTCCTGCAGCCGCTCCTCGAGGACCGCGCGGACGTCGTCTACGGCAGCCGCTTCCGCCGGGAGGGCGTGCAGGTGCACCGCACGTTCCACTTCCTGATCAACCGTGTGCTCACTCTGCTGAGCAACCTCGCGTCGGGCATCTACCTCAGCGACATGGAGACGTGTTACAAGGTCTTCCGTCGCGACCTCGTCCAGGGGATGGCGCTGCGCTCGCACCGCTTCGGGATCGAGATCGAGTTCACCGCGAACATCGCGAAGGTGAACGCGCGGATCGTCGAGATGCCGATCTCGTACGCACCTCGCACGCGGCTGGCCGGCAAGAAGATCAACTGGAAGGACGGTGTCGCCGCCCTCTGGCACATCGTCAACTACAACCTCCTCACCCCGGTCGACCGCGCCTACCGGGACCTTCCGCAGCGCTACCGCGTCGGCGGCTGAACCGGCGCGTGCCGAGGCTCGGGAGCCCCGGGCCGCCGGATGCGGAGACCCGGCCTCAGCGTTCCCGTGACGGCTCGGTGCGTCCCGGCGCGTACTGGTAGGCCTCGAACCGCGGGGACCCGTCCGGGTCCGCGAACCGGCGCACCAGCGTGAGGGTCGGCCCGAACGCCTGGAGCGTCTTCTGCCGGTTCCCGGGGAACGCCTCGGCACCCTCGACACGAAGGAGGAGGGTCACCGGTCCGGCGGCGTCGACGAGAACGGGCGGCAGGTTGGGGGCCCCGCCGCCCTGAACGGTGAACGCCTCCTCCCGCATGCGCGGCCGGGCGTCGGGGACCATCGCCCAGACCTGGTTGAAGATCCCCCAGTCGGCCGTGACGACCGTGCCGGGGGTCGCGCGGACGAAGGAGGCGACCGAGTAGATCGATTCGGCCCACAGCGGGTTCGTCCGCCCGTCCGCGAGCGCGTCCTTCGAACGGTCGAGCATGGCGGCGTTCGACACGGTGGCGAGGACGATGACGGCCGCCGTCGCCGTCGTCACCCAGCGGAGGTTGCCGCGCGCGAGGAGCTTCGCCCCGGCGACGACGCCGTAGGCGGCGACGATCGTGCCGAAGGGGAGCGGGCTGAAGTAGTGCCACGGCGCCGTCGCCGACGGCGTGACGAGCGCCTGGACGATGATGAGGAGCGTGATCGCCGAGCACCCCGCGACCGGCAGCGAGCGTGTCCGGCGCGGCACGAGGCTGAGGACGGTCCCGATCGCGAAGAGGACGATGAGGACGATCGTGATCGCCGTCCGCGCGTCGAGCGGCTCGATCGCGAGGTTGTGGTACGACGTGCCCGAGAGGACGCCGTCGAACCCCCGCGTGAACCGCGGCCATGTGTAGGCGAGCAGCCCGCCCTCGTAGGCCGTGGTGTTGTAGCTGCCGACGTCGAAGTGCAGGTAGTACCAGCCGAACGCGCCGTACAGGACGGCGAGTCCTCCCACCCACGCCGCAGCGACCCGCCGGTAGGCACCGAGGGCCGCTTCGCGGTTGAGGAACAGGACGACGACGCTCACCGCGACGATCGCGTTGACGATCCAGATGAAGTTGAGCTTGTTGAAGGTGCCGAGCGCGAGGACCGCGACGAGCGCGAGCGCCCAACGGGCCTGCGGCTTCGTCGCGAGCCGCGCGGCGCAGCCGATCGCCAGGCACTTGCAGGTGAACTCGATGGCCGAGGGGCCGACATCCCCCCGCGTGAGCCAGAACGTGCTCGAGTCGAGGACGAGGATCCCGAACGTGAGCGCGGCCGTCCGCACGCCGACGAGTGACCGCACCGCGATGAAGAGCACCACGAGCGCGCCCGTGACGAAGAGCACGGGCGGCAGGCGGATCGTGGCGGGCCTCACGCCGAAGATCTCGAACGTGGGGAGCATGAGCCACGACTTCAGAGCCCCGATGTACGGGAAGACCATGACGGGGACGTCGAAGATCTCCTTGAACAGGAACAGCCCGGGCTGCTCCTCGGTCGCGGCGTTGACGAAGAGCACCTCGTCGTACTGGAGTCCGGGACTCTCGATGTCGTGGACCGAGAGCGCGAGGCGGACGACGAGGGCGGCTCCGATGAGCAGCCACGGCCAGCGCGTGCGGAGGAACCGGTGGGCACCGCTCACCGCGCGGTCCCCCCGGCGGGACGTTCGGCGACCACGAGCACGATGTCGCTCGACGACGGGCGGTTCAGGACCGGGGCGACCAGCCACAGCGCGAGGAACTGCGCGACGCTCCCGGGCCCGGGCCGGCGGATCGTGTGGATGCGAGCCCACAGACCGGAGCGCTCCACAGACGACAGCGGGATCACGCGCCGAACGATGAGCCCGTGCGCCTCGACGAGGCGCACGAGCGCGTCCGGAGGGAAGTAGTGGACGTGCGGGCTCGGCAGGCCGTGCTGCCAGAACCGCAGGTAGGGACCGCGCAGGCCGACGCGCCGAAGCGCGGTGGCGATGCGGTAGCCGAGGCCGGTCGCGCTCGGGATGTTGATGCTGAGGACGCCTCCCGGAACGAGATGCGCGACGCACGCCTCGAGGGTCGCGCCGACGTCCGGAATGTGCTCGAGGACGTCGTTGAACGCGATGACATCGAAGCGCTCGCCTGCATCGACTGCGGACGGGAAGTACCCGGTCCGGACCGCGAGGCCGCGCCCTCGCGCCGCATCCGCGAGCATGACCTCGGGTTCCACCCCCTCGACCTCGTGGCCTGCCGCGACCGCGGTCTCCATGAACCAGCCGTGGGCCGGGCCCACGTCGAGCACGTGCGCCGAGCCCGGCCCGCGTACGGCGGCGATCTCCTCGAGGATGCGTCGGTTGTTGCGTTCCCTCAGGGCGCGCAGGCCGACGAGGCGTTGCTCGACGTCGATCGTCTCGTGAAGGTCGGAGTTGACCTCGGGATCGAGGGTGCTCGTCCACGTTCCACACTCCGGGCACCGCGCGCTCCACGGCTCACCAGCGGCACGAACCGGGGCCGCACACACGACACAGGGTCGCCCGTCGGGCGACGATCCTGCCGTAGTGTTGCGATCCGTCGGCCGAACACCCGTCATCGGGCGCGACCACCATCGCAGCATGCGCAGAGCCGCCGCCACACGCCCACTACCCTACTGTCGCCGCGCCCGCGCGGTCGCGGCGCACCGGGGTCGCGCCGCGTGATCGGCGCCCTCGCCCGCGGCATCCGGCACCTCGCTGGTTCGCTGCTCTTCCGGGTCGCCGGCACCGTCGTCGTGCTGGGCATCGTCCTCGCGCAGGTCGACTGGTCACTCGTCGGCAGCCGCCTCGGGGACGGGAAGATCGGCTGGGCCGTACTCGCGGTTCTCGCCGTCGACGCCGCCCTCGTCATCGGAGCTCTGCGCTGGGCGGTCCTCCTCCGCGCCGCGCATCTCGAGATCCCCACCCGGGAGCTCTACCGTGTGTACAGCGTCACCGCGTTCGCGAATGCGTTCCTGCCGACCTCCATCGGAGGCGACGTCGCTCGTCCCTGGCTCGTGAGCCGACGGGGAGCGCACCTGCGCAAGGCGATCGCGACCGTGATCGTCGACCGCCTCGCCGCCCTCCTCGCCCTCCTCGCGCTCGCTTGGGTCGGAGTCATGACGGTAGATCCCGACGTGGTCGAGGCCGGTTCGGTCATCGCCCTCGGCGCGGTCTCGGTCGGCTTCACGTGCGTACTCGGCGCCGCGACGGTCGTCGCTCGCTCGGCGCCGCAAGGGCGCGCGAGACGCGCCGTGCCTGAGCGGGCCCGCCCGCTGCTGCGGGAGGTGGCGCACGTCGCCCGCAGCATCGCGCGTCGGCCGGCGATGGCCGTCGGAATGGTCGGCGCGAGCCTCGCCTTCCAGGCCTTGGTTACGCTCCAGATCGTGTTCCTCGGGCGCGCAATCGGCGTCGACGTCTCGTTCGCCCTCGCGGCGCTCGCCCTCGCGCTCGTCACCGTCGCCATGCTCGTCCCCGTGACGATCGGGGGATTCGGCATCCGCGAGGGGTCGTTCGTCGTCCTCCTCGGGGGCGCGGGGATCGCACACTCCGACGCCGTGCTCATCTCGCTCCTCACCGTCGTCGCACTCTTCGTCGCGACGCTCCCTGGCGCGTGGCAGCTCGTGCGGGGCGGACTCGCGCCCGCTCTCACCGAGGCGCGGGAGCACGTGTCGACTGCCCACACGGAGCCGAGCGCGTGAGCGGTCAGGCCGTCATCGTCATGCTCGCCGGCGTCACGCTCGGCGTGATCACCTGGCGGCTCGTGCGCCTGCGCTTCCTCTCCATCCGCTACGGAATCGGCTGGCTCATCGTCGCGCTTCTCGCGGTGCTCGGCGCCCCGGTTCTCTCGTTCGTCACGAGCGGCTCCATCCCGTTCGGGTTCACGCCGACCGGGTTGTCGCTCGGCGTCGTGATCCTCTTCCTCGGGCTCGTATGCCTGCAGCTCTCGATCTCGCTCTCCGGCCTGCATCACGCCGTCCAGGACCTCGCCGAGCACGCCGCGCACGTCGAGGCGCGTCTGCGTGAGGTCGAGGGAGCCCGCAACTCCGAACGGCAGGTCGCCGACCGGGAGGCAACGAGGTGAGGTGCGTAGCGATCGTCCCGGCCTACAACGAGGAGGCAACGGTCGGCGCGGTCGTCTGCGGCCTGGCCGACGAGGGCCTCCAGGCGTGCGTCGTCGATGACGGGTCGGATGACGGGACAGCGACGGCGGCCCGGTCCGCGGGCGCGACCGTCCTCTCGCTCCCGGTCAACCTCGGGGTGGGCGGCGCGCTCCGGTGCGGCTTCCGGTGGGCGGTCGAGCACGGCTACGACACGGTCGTGCAGGTCGACGCCGACGGACAGCACGATCCCACCCAGGTCGTGCGCCTCCTCGAGGCCCTGCACGAGAGCGGGGCGGACATGGTCATCGGCTCCCGCTTCGTCGGCTCCTCGGACTACGCACTGAGTCCCAGCCGGCGGGCTGCGATGCGCGTTCTCGCCTGGAGGGCCCGCAGGGCGACCGGTGCGGACATCGCCGACACGACCTCTGGGTTCCGCGCGATCCGCTCGCCTCTGCTCGAGCGTTTCGCCGTCGACTATCCGGTCGAGTACCTCGGTGACACGGTCGAGGCGCTCATCATCGCCGGGACACTGAAGGCCGACGTCCGGGAGATCCCCGTGACGATGGCGCCCCGGCAGCACGGCGAGCCCAGCGCCGGCGCACTCGCGAGCATCTGGTACGTCGGACGGGTGCTGCTCGCCATCGAACTCATGCACCGCCGCACGGCACGCCGCCATGCGTCGCTTCGTGATGCGGAGCCCGGGACGTGAGCTGCACGCACGCGTCGACCGCCGCGCTCCTGCGGGACGTGTTCCCGGGAAGCCGGATCGGTGAGGAGGCATACCTCCGCTGGCTGTACGACGAGTCGCCGTCCGGCTCCGTCGTCGAGAGGAACATCGACGACGCCGAGGGCCGCGCCGCGCACTACGCGGTCGTCCCGATCGATCTCGTCAGCGACGGCACGCCGCTGGCGGGCGCGCTCTCGCTCAATACAGCCGTTCACGAGCGCGCCCGCGGGGGGGGCGCCTTCGTCCGGCTCGCTGCGGAGACCTACACCGCAGCTCACGACCGCGGGATCCAGGCCATCGTGGGAGTTGCGAACGAGAACTCGACCCACGGGTTCCTCACGCGGCTCGAGTTCGTGACCCATGGGCCTCTCCCGGTCACCGTCATGGTGCCGACGCCTGGACGATCCGGCCTGCGGCGAACGTGGGCGACGGTCGACGGTGCCCTCACCGGTGACGCTGAGGCGGCGCTGAGGAGTGCGGGACCGGCGCTCGCGGCCGCGGGCCGAGGGCTGTCGCGGTCGTGGTCGGCCGAGACGCTCGCGTGGCGCCTGCGCGCGCCCGGAAGCCGTTACGCCCTCCATGTCAGCGACGGGATCCTCGCCGTCTCCACCACCGAGGCGCGGGGACCCCTTCGCGTCGCGGTGCTTCTGGCGATCTTCGCGGCGGCGCCGCTCGAGCGCGCACAGCGCGCCGCTGTCGTCCGGTCGGCGTGCGTGCAGCACCGGGCGGTCGCGGCATTGCATGCTGGCTTCAACGAGCTCGCCGGGCTGCGCGGCGTCCCGCTCCCCGAGCGACTGCGGCCCTCGCCGCTGAACTTCATCGCTCGGGCGCTCGACGGGATGCCGCTGCCAGCTCCGTCGCGGTTCGAGTTCCTCGACTTCGATGCCTACTGAGCTTGGACGAGCGGCCCCGGCGCGCGTCTCGAGATCTCGGCAGCGAGGGTCTGCAGCGGGCCTGCCGATCCGCCGCCGGCCTCGAGGACAAGCGCGATTCGATCGAACGTCCCCCCGCGGCGATGGTGGAGGATGCGACTCACGAGCCAGCTTGCCTCCGGCAGGACGTCGAACGGCTCGTCGGGATCGAAATCGTACGGGTGACAGTAGATCCAGGCCCCCGGCTGAGCGCGTTTCGCGAGCCTGACCGCGACGCGGCGCGGTAGGTAGCGCAGGTACACGCCGCCGAGATAGGGGACTGACAGGCGGCCGCTCCCGGCGACGGGGCACGGGAGCTCGACGAGGCCCCCCTCCCATCGGAACGGCTCCCGTGGAGCGCCGGGCCACCCGTTCAACGGGTTCGCCGCGGGAAGAACGCTCGAGCTGTACGTGAATCCCGCGGCGACGAGGACCTCGACGGCCCACGCGGTCCGGGGAACGAGGGAGAAGATCGGCGCGCGGTATCCCGTCACCGGGGCGCCGACGACGTCCTCCAGAACGGCCCGCCCGCGCGCGAGGTCCTCGGCGAACCGCGCCGGGTCGAGCCGGGTGAGCGGCACGTGGCGGTGCCCGTGCAGCGCGACCTCGTGGCCGTCCGCGTGCACCTCGCGAATGAGGTCGGGTTCGGCCTCCGCGACCTCGCCGACGACGAAGAAAGTCCCCCGGACGTCGTGAGCGCGGAGCGCCGCGAGAA
>JBFIDS010000076.1:0-10630 GCA_041603715.1 Paraconexibacter sp.
AGCTTGCGCAGGATGTGCTTGACGTGCGACTTCACCGTGCCGTCGGAGATGACGAGCTCCTGCGCGATCGCGACGTTCGTCGCGCCCACCGACATGAGGTCGAGCACCTCGCGCTCGCGCGCGGTGAGCAGGGCGTCGATCCGCGGCGTCGCGGAGCGCGCGGGCCCGGGCCGCGGCGGAGGGGTGATCGGCTCCGCGCGGACGAGCTCGATGTCCGCCCGGCACATCGCGTCGATGGTCTCCGCGGCCCGGGCGAGCGTCTCCTGCAGCTGCTCCCGCTGCTTCTCGAGCCGTTCGACGAGTACCGCGCGCTCGAAGAGGAGGCCGAAGTGCTCGGCGAAGATCCACAGGTTGTCGCGGTCGGCCTCGTCGACGTCGCGGTCCTGGCCGAACCGGTCCGCGTGGAAGAACCCGATGACACGACGCGTCGGCATGATCGGGGAGGCGACGTAGCTCGGGCTGCGCGAGACGTCGACGATCTCCTTGAACGTGCGGTTGTCCGTCGGCGGGTCGTTGACGAGCGCGGGGAGGCGCCGGCGGACGAGCTCGGTCTCGAGCAGCATGTGGGCGAGCGGGATCGTCGCGCGCTCGACGTAGGCCTTGAAGTCGTCGGCCTGCGGGTCGGCGCCCTCGACGATGCTGAGGACCTCCGGCACCCACGAGGACCCCCGGACGCGGGAGAGCATCACGCGCGAGAACCCGCACGCGCGACAGATCTCGTCCGGGGCGGCGGCGACGAGCTCCTCGGGGGTCGCACACGCGTGCAGCCGCCCGAGCGACTCGTGGATGCGCAGCAGCGCGTCGAACCGCGACGCGATCCCGGTCTCGAGGTCGTGGCGCGCCGAGGCGTCCTGGGCGGCGAGCTCCTCGATGCGGTCGGCCATCTCCTCCACCGTCTGCGGCGGCGCGGACGTGAACGAGGCCCGCAGTCGCGCGCGGGGAGCGGCACCCGCGTTCTTGACGGCCATATCGGCGGCTGTGACGACTGCGTTCACCCTGATTCCCCTCCCCAGGAGATATCCCGTGGGGAGCGTACCGCGCCGGTCCGGTGGTCGACAAGGTCGATGTGCGACAGGTCGCCGGGCGGACGGCGGGCGGGTACGATGAGGCGATATGCCACGACGGCGCAAGCAGGCGATCGACCGCGAGGAGGGAACGGCGCAGACCCGCATCGCCGACATGCTCTCCAACGCGTCGAGCGTCGCCCTCGTCGCGTTGTGCGTCGTCGGGTTCCTCGGGCCCGCCATCGCCGGGGTCACGATGATCCAGCGGCTGGGCGGGGCCGGCTGGGTCATGTACGCGCTCGTCATGGGGACGTGGGCGCTCGTCTTCGGACCGCTGCTCGCCCACGCGGCGCAGCTGCGCGAGAACGGCAGCCGGCGCGCACGCGAGGAGAAGCGCGCCCGCATCGACGCGCAGCGCCGCAAGTTCGGCCTGCACCACCGCATCGTCGAGGAGCAGGAGCGTGAGGCCGCGGCGGAGGCGGCCGCGGCAGCCGCCGCCCCCACGCGGGCTCGCGGCCGCGGCCGGCGTGCGGCGGCCGACGATCGCTGGAAGCCCGGCGAAGGCCTGTAGGCCTCGCGCGCGCGGGCACGCTGCCGCGTTGCGTCAGCCCGTCTCGTCCGGGGGGATCTCCGCCTCGTACCCGGGCTCCACGCCGATCGTGAGCCGGAAGTACTTCGAGACGGCCTCCGCGCGGTTGGCCGCGCGGAGCTTGCGGAGGATGTGCTTGACGTGGGTCTTCACCGTGCCCGGTGCGATGACGAGCCGGTTGGCGATCTCGATGTTCGTCGCGCCCCCGGCCATCAGTCCGAGGATCTCCGTCTGACGCCGCGTGAGGAGCATCTCCAGCCGTGACTCCGGCGGGGTGAACATGCCCGCGGCCGCGCGTGCGACCTCCCCGCTGCTCATCGACCGCTCGTGGAACTGGATCTCGCCGCCGGACAGGTCGGACATCACGGCCTCCGCCGAGGAGAGGAGGCGGTGCACCTCCTGGCGCTGCGTCTGCAGCCGGTTGAGGAGCGCCGCGCGCTCGATGATGTGGCCGAAGCCCCGGGCGAAGGCGTGGATGGTGTCCCGGTCCAGCGTGTCGACGGGGTGGCCGCTGTAGTAGTGGTCGCCGTGGAGGAAGCCGATCACCCGGCCCTCCGGCATGACCGGGGCGCTCACGTAGGAGCGCACGTCGGCGTGCTCGACGAGCGGGAGGTGGGCGAGAGGGTGGCTCTGCGCGTCGTGGATGAGCGCGGGGGCGCGGCGGCGCACCATCTCGGTCTCGAGCGTGAGGTGGTCGAGTCGCGCGCTCAGTTCGTCGCGGCCGAGGCGGACGAACTCGGCCGCCCATTCGTCGTCGCCGTCGAAGTACGCGCTCTCGATGGTCCACTGGGATCCGTCGACCTGTGAGAGCACCCCGCGTTCGAGTCCGCACGCCTCGCACATGACCTGCGGCGTGCGCTCGAGCAGCGTCGGCATGTCGTGGATGGCGCGCAGCCGGTCGAGGCCTGCCTGGACCGACGACAGCGCCTCGAGTTGCTCCGTGATGCGTCGCTCGCGGACCTTGCCGCGTGCGCTCTCGAGATCGAGGACGACGTGGGCGAGGTCGCGGCGTCCGCGCCGCGCGCCGCCGGGGAGGTCGAGCGCCTCGACGGCGCGGTCGATGAGCCGCGCGAGGGTGCGCTCGAGCGCGTCGAGGCCCCGCAGCTCCGCGACGTCGGCGGGGCCGTCGTCGGGGTCGTGCCCCAGCGCCGCCTCCGCGTGGGCGACGGCCTCCCGGGCCGCGTCCTCGACGACGCGCCGCTCCGGGCGGTCGTGACGTCCGACGAGGCGCCGCGCGCTCGTGTTGTCCTCCTCCATGGCTTCGACCGTGTCCCCGGGCATCGATCCTTCTCCTCTCACCCGCGGTCGACCGTAGCGCCCCGTGTCCGGGCACGACAACCGCCACGACCCCCTCGGTGGCCCGGCCTCTCCCACCGGGGGCGCGAAGATGCGACCCATGGGGCATGCGCGGCCCGCGGAGGGGGCGGCGCGCGCCGTTGGGGGTGCGCGGTTCTCCCCCGGGTGGCATCGACACGGCCACGCCGGGCGGAGAGCCTGCGAGCCCGGTCATCCCGACAGGAGCCGCCCCATGAGCACGCCGACGACCGAGCCCACCGCCACCCACCACGAGGACCCCGCCGAGGCGGCCGCGATCAGCGCCGCCGTCGAGGGCGCGACCGTGACGAGCTGGTTCCGCGACACAGTGTCGCGGTATCCGGACGGCGTCGCCCTGCGCGACGACGACGGCACGGGGCCGGTACGGACCTGGACCTGGTCGCAGTACGCCACGGACGCCTGCCGGGTCGCGGCCGGCCTGCGCGCCCTCGGCGTGGGCCCCGGTGACCGCGTCGCGCTGATGATGCGCAACCGGCCCGAGTTCCACCTCGCCGACATGGGCACGCTGCTCCTCGCCGCGACGCCGTTCTCGGTCTACAACAGCTCGCCCCCGGCCCAGCTCGACTACCTCCTCTCGCACAGCGAGGCGAAGGTCGCGATCGTCGAGGACGCGGAGTTCCTCTCCCGGATCCGCGCCGTGCGCGACCGCCTCCCCGCCCTCGAGCACGTCGTCGTCCTCGACGCCGCGGCCGCCGGCGACGACGCCCGGCCGTTCGCGGACCTCCTCGCCGCCGATCCCGTCGATCTCGGGACGGCCGCCACCGCGGCCCGGCCCGACGACGTCGCGATGCTCGTCTACACCTCGGGGACGACCGGGCCGCCGAAGGGCGCGATGTCGACCCACGGGCGCATCTGCTGGATCATGGAGAGCTACCGCCGCGGCATGGGGATCGACCTCGCCGGCAAGCGGCTCGTCTCCTACCTGCCGATGGCGCACGTGCTCGAGCGCGACGTCGGCCATTACCTCCACGTGCTCGTCGGCGCCGAGGTGACGACCTGCGCGGACCCGACGCGAATCGGCGAGTACCTGCGCCGCGTGCGCCCGCACTTCTTCGCCGCCGTGCCGCGCGTCTGGGAGAAGCTCTCCAGCGCGCTGCGCGGAGCCGACCGCACGCCCGAGCGAGCCGCCGCGTTCGCCGCCGCGCTCGCGGTCGGCGCGGAGCGCGCCGCGCTCGTCGACACCGGGCAGCCGGTCGGCGCGGACCTCACCGCGCGCCACGCCGCCGCCGAGGAGGACGTGCTCGCGCCCGCCCGCGCGATCCTCGGGCTCGACGCCTGCCTCAGCGCGTTCTCCGGCGGGGCGCCGCTGCCGGCCGACACGCTCGCGTTCTTCCGCGCGCTCGGGGTCCCGCTCGGCGAGGGCTACGGCCTCACCGAGTCGACGTTCGTCGTCACCTTCGACCACGTCGCCCCGCGGCCGCGTGCCGTCGGCCGCGTGCTGCCCGGCGTCGAGATGGCGATCGCCGCCGACGGCGAGGTCCTCACCCGCGGTCCCTTCGTGTTCCGCGGGTACCTCAAGGACGATGAGCGCACGGCTGAGGCGATCGGCGCCGACGGCTGGCTCCACACCGGGGACATCGGGCACCTCGACGAGGACGGCTACCTGCGGATCGTCGACCGCAAGAAGGAGCTCATCATCACTGCGGGCGGCAAGAACGTCTCGCCCGCGAACCTCGAGGCCGCGCTCAAGGCGCACCCGCTCGTGGGTCAGGCCTGCGTCGTCGGCGACGAGCGCCCGTACCTCGCGGCGCTCATCGTGCTCGATGCGGAGGTCGCGCCCGGCTGGGCCCGCGCTGAGGGCCTCGGGGCGACCGACCTCGCGACTCTCGCCACCGAGCCCGCGGTCCGCGCCGCCCTCGTTGCGGCGGTCACCGAGGTGAACACCGGCTTCTCCCGCGCGGAGGGGATCAAGCGCTTCGCGATCCTGCACTCCGAGTGGCTCCCGGACTCCGAGGAGCTCACGCCCACCATGAAGCTCAAGCGCCGGGGCATCCTCGCCCGCCACGGCGCGGTCGTCGACGCGATCTACGCCGGGGAGCCCGGCGTCGCCGTCGACGTCGCCCCGGACTCCGCCCGCCCCGCCCCGATGGAGGACCTCGCATGACTCCGAAGACCGCTGTGACGAACGGCACGCTCCCGACCCGGCTCGAGCCCAACGGCTCGCGTCCGCGGCACGACGCCGACGTGTCGGGGCTCGTCGATCCCGAGGGCGGCCTCGTCAGCCGGCTCGTCTACACCGATGAGGCGATCTACCGCGCGGAGCTCGAGCACGTCTTCGCGCGCTCGTGGCTCTATCTCGGGCACACGAGCCAGGTCCGCGAGCCCGGCGACTACGTGACGACCGTGATGGGCGAGGACCCGGTCATCCTCGTGCGCGGCAGCGACGGCGTGCTGCGGGCGTTCCTCAACGCGTGTCGCCACCGCGGGATGCGCGTGTGTCGCGCCGACGAGGGGAACACGAGCTTCTTCCGCTGCCCGTACCACTCGTGGACGTACTCCGACACGGGTGCGTTGCGTGGCGTGCCGAAGTTCCGCGAGGCCTACGAGGGTCGCCTCGACAAGGACGAGTGGGGACTGCGAGAGGTCGCCCAGCTCGAGGAGTACCACGGCCTCGTCTTCGCGAATTGGGACCCCGACGCGCCGGCGCTGCGCGACTACCTCGGCGAGTTCACGTTCTTCCTCGACCTCGTCTTCGCCCGGGACCCGGCGGGGACGGAGATCGTCGGCGGCACCCACAAGTGGACGATCGACTGCAACTGGAAGCACCCGGCCGAGAACTTCGCCTGCGACATGTACCACGCGCCGTCGGCCCACCAGCGCCCGGCGGAGCTCGGGATCATGGACGAGTTCGCCGATCAGGGCTACCAGATCACCGCGGGCCTCGGCTACGTCGGCCACCAGCTCGCGCGGCCCGTGAGCGAGGACTTCGACACCGACGAGACCCTCCACTCGTACTGGTCGCTGCCGAACTCCTACACCTACGAGCTGAAGGACCAGCGCAAGCGCGTCGCGCAGGAGCAGGGCGAGGACGTCGCGCGCCTCATCCCGCTCGGGCACTCCACGACGTTCCCGAACTTCTCCTTCCTCGACCTGGAGAACCTGCGGCTCATCCGCACGCAGCAGCCGCTGGGGCCGGGGCGCACGATGGTGCACCAGTGGTGCTGCATCGACGCCTCGCTGCCCGACGAGGTGAAGACCGATCTGCGCCGTCAGTACGAGCTCGCCTTCGGGCCGGCCGGCCTGCTCGAGCAGGACGACGGGGAGAACTGGCGCGAGTGCCAGGTGGCGATGACCGGCCACGTCGGCCGCAACCTCGACACGAACATGTGGCTCGGTCTCGAGCCGGCGAAGCCCGCCTCCGAGCTGGTCGGGGAAGGGATCCCCGGTCGTGGCGGCGGCATCTGGTCCGAGCACAACCAGCGCGAGTTCTACCGGCACTGGGAGGTCTTCATGACCGCATCGGGCTGGGCCGAGATCGCGCCCCGCATCGAGCCCGCGAGGGAGCCCGCGTCATGAGCGAGACCGTGGAGACGCCGGTGGCCGCCGCCGGCCTCACCGGGCGCATCCAGCTCCAGTGGGAGGTCGAGCGCTTCCTCTTCGAGGAGGCTCGCATGCTCGACGAGCGCCGCTTCGACGAGTGGCTCGGCCTGTTCTCCGTCGACGCGACCTACCGCGCGCCGGTGCGCGTCACGCGCGAGGAGGCGGGCGACGCCGGGGTCGGCGACCTGTGCTTCTTCGACGACGGCTACGGCGAGCTCGAGCTGCGGGTCCAGGGCCTCCAGGTCCGCAGCGCCTGGGCGGAGATCCCGCCGTCGCGCAGCCGGCGCATCATCGCGAACGTGCTCGTCGAGCCGGCGCCCGCCGGCCGTGACGGGGACGTCCTCGCGCGGTCGAACTTCATCGTCCACCGCAGCCGCCTGGACACCGTCGAGCACACCTTCACCGGGGGCCGCGTCGACGTCCTGCGCCCGCTCGGGGAGGGCCGGTTCCAGATCCGCTCGCGGGACATCCTCTTCGACTCCGTCGCCTTCCAGACGGACAACATCAGCCTCATGTTCTGAGGCTCCGGCCGTCCCTTCTCCCGTCCGATTCCCACCCTTTCTCCAGGAGCTCATCCATGCCGTCGATCGCCAAGCTCGGGCACGTCGCCCTCGTCACCCCCGACCTCGACACGTCGTTGTGGTTCTGGCGTGACGTCGTGGGTCTGGAGGAGGTGGCGCGTGCCGACGGCACGGTGTACCTGCGGGCGTGGGGCGAGTTCGAGCACCACTCGCTGAGCCTCACCGCCGGGTCGGGGCCGGGGGTCGATCACATCGGCTGGCGCGCGGGTGCCGGTGAGGACGTCGGTCTCTACGCGGAGCTGCTCGCGGCGGCGGGCGCCGAGGTCGAGCGGGTCGCGGCGGGCAGCGAGCTCGGGCAGGGCGAGTCGATCCGGTTCTCGCTGCCGGAGGGTGGCGGGCATCCGTTCGAGGTCTACTTCGAGACGGACAAGGGCGCCCCGGGGTCGGGGAGCCGGTCGCGGTTGAAGAACAACGCGCACCGGATGTTCGATCACGGGATCTCGCCGCGGCGCATCGACCACGTGAACCTGTGGACGGCGAACCCGGAGCCGCCGAAGGCGTGGATGCAGGAGCACATGGGGTTCCAGGAGCGCGAGCTGGTGCGGCTCACGGACGGTCCGCTCGTGGGGACGTGGATGTCGGTGACGTCGCTCGTGCACGACGTGGCGCTGTTCGGCGATCCGACGCAGCAGACCGGCCGGCTGCATCACCTGTCGTACTACCAGGACAACTTCCAGGACGTTCTGCGCGGCATGGACATCCTGCTCGAGAACGGGATCACGCCGGATCTCGGGCCCGGGCGTCATGGGATCAGCCAGGCGTTCTTCTGCTACGTGAAGGATCCGGGGAGCGGGCATCGCCTCGAGCTGTTCTCGGGTGGGTACCACATCTTCGAGCCGGACTGGGAGCCGATCGTGTGGCGCGAGACGGACCTCAAGGAGGGGCTCGTGTGGTGGGGGCCGGAGTACATGCCGGGCACGAACCCGGCGATGGACACGACGACGCCGTGCACCGTCGAGACGGGTGCGGAGGTGCCGGCATGACGCAGCTCACCGGTGCGCCCATCGCCGACATCACGATCTCGACCGGCGCCTACGAGACGCACGCGCTGCGCGCCGGGGAGGGCAACGACACCGCGGTGCTCCTCCTCCACGGCGGTGGCCCGGGGGCGACCGCGCGCTCGAACTGGATGCGGACCCTGCCCGTGCTCGGGGAGCAGTTCGACGTCATCGCCCCCGACCTCCTCGGGTTCGGCGACACGACCCACCCGGAGGATCCGCCGCTCGGCCCCGCGGCGTGGCTCGCCCGGCGCGTCGACCAGCTCATCGACCTCCTCGACGAGCTCGGGCACGAGCAGGCCGTCCTCGTCGGCAACTCGCTGGGCGGGGCGCTCACGCTCCACACGACGATCGCGCACCCCGACCGTGTCGAGTCGATCGTGCTCATGGGGTCGGCCGGGGCGCCGTTCAAGCCCGGCGCGCCGCTGCTGAGGCTGCTCGGCTTCTACGACGACCCGACCCACGACAACCTCCGGGAGCTGCTGCGCTCGTTCGTCTTCGACCTCGACGGCTTCGGCGACGTCGACGGTCTCGTCGACGCGCGGCTCGCGAACGCGAACCGGCCCGAGGTCCGCCGCTCCTTCACCGCGATGTTCTCGAGCCCGGACGGCAAGCCGGTCGGCGAGATCGCGCCGGGCGAGGCGGACATCGCAGCGATCGAGCAGCGCGCGCTCGTCGTCCACGGCCGTGAGGACCGCATCATCCCGCCCGACGCGAGCGTCTGGCTGCACGAGCGGCTCACGGTGAGCGACCTCGTCGTCCTCGGCCGCTGCGGCCACTGGGCGATGCTCGAGCGCCCCGAGGCGTTCAACCGGATCGTCACCGATTTCGTCATTCACGGAGAGGTGTGAGCACCATGAGCCATCCCCTGTTCTCCGTCGAGTGGATCCGGGCCTACCAGGAGCTCTGGAACGAGAACGAGCGCGCGATCGAGGGAACGAAGGGCCTCGGCGCGCTCGTCGAGTTCGTCGTCACCGACCAGGACGACCGTCCGCCCGTCCACTTCAACGTCACCGTCGAGGGCATCGCCGACTACGCCGGGCCTCTGCAGGAGGACGCGGAGCCGTTCTTCCGGCTCACCGCGACGACCGAGACGTGGCGCAAGGTCGCCCATCAGGAGATCGGCACCAAGCGCGCGGTGACCGGGCCGGTGAAGTTCCACGGCAGCCTCCTCACCGCGCTGAAGTACTTCGACGGCCTCGACGCCGCGCTCAAGCAGATCGGGGACGTCCCCACGGCCGAGTGGGCGACATGAGCGCCCCGGCCGCGGAGGCGGGGGTCCCGGACTCGGACCGGGTCATCGCGAAGCTGAGCAACGAGTACGCGACGGTCTGGCTCGAGCTCGACCGCGAGGCCAACGGCCCGCGGCTCGTCGTGCACTCGATCCGCGACCACGAGCACGTCGAGCTCGACCCGATGTCCCTCGCGCTGCTGTGTCAGCTCGACGAGGAGGTCCTCGGGCTGCTCGCCGACATGGCACGCGATGCCGGGGCGCGCACGGAGTTCCACGCGTGGATGCAGGCGGAGCGCGATCGGCGCGCCGGGACACAGGACCAACGAGGGAGCCGGACATGATGCAGGACAAGGTGGTGCTCGTCGTCGGAGGAGCGACCGGGATCGGGCGTGGCGTCGTCGACGCCGCGGTCGCGGCCGGGGCACGCGTCTCCGTGCTCGATCGCAACGGGGAGGCGCTCGCCGAGCTGGCCGGCGCGCACGCCGGAGTCGTGACGACGGTCGGAGACGCGACGTCGCTCGCGGTCAACGAGGAGGCGGTCGCGGCGACGCTCGAGGCCTTCGGTCGCATCGACGCGCTCATCACGCTCGTCGGCGTGTGGGACTACTTCCAGGGTGTCAACGACATCCCGGGCGAGCGGCTCGAGGCCGCGTTCGACGAGCTGTTCGCCATCAACGTGAAGAGCCCGATCCTCTCCGTGAAGGCCGCGCTGCCCGCGCTCATCGAGAGCGAGGGGAACATCGTGCTCACCCTGTCGAACTCCGCGTTCTACGTCGCGGGGGGCGGGGCGCTCTACACCGCGTCGAAGTTCGCGATCCGCGGCCTCGTCGCCCAGCTCGCCTACGAGCTCGCGCCGAAGGTCCGCGTCAACGGCGTCGCCCCCGGCGGGACACCGACGCCGCTCGCCGGCCTCCAGTCGCTCGGGATGGAGTCGATGAGCCTCCAGGACATCCCCGACGTGGAGACGCTCATCTCCTCGACGAACCCCCTCGGGGTCGTCCCGTCGCCGGCCGACCACGCGCACAGCTACCTGTTCCTCGCCTCGAAGGAGATGACACCCGCGACGACGGGGACGATCATCCACTCCGACGGCGGCATCGGGGTGCGCGGGCTGACGCAGATCGCCGGGCTCGCCGAGCCCGCGAGCGCCTGAGGCCGGAGGCGGGCTGAGGCATGCGCTTCGCGTTCACCGACGAGCAGCTCATGCTCCGTGATGCCGTCGCCGGGGCGATCGGGCGCAACCTGCCGCTGCCCCGGGTCCGTGACTGCCTCGACGCCGGCGACATGGGGGCCGCCGACGCGTTGCGGCGCGCGGGCGAATGGGCGGGGATCGGCGTGCGTGAGGAGTC
>JBFIDS010000077.1:0-10560 GCA_041603715.1 Paraconexibacter sp.
CGCCCCCGGCGGGTGCGCCGCGGGCGGCGTCCGTCTCCGCCGTTGGTCTCGCCACGCTGCGTCCCGGGCTCCTCGCGGGCGTCCTCGCCGCGCCCCTCCTGTGGGCGCTGAGCGACCTCCTCGTCACCAGCGACCCGCTGTTCTCGCTGAACTCGACGAGCGCGCTCGCCGAGGCGCTGGGCCGCGACCGCGGGATCGGAGCGGTGCCGTCGAACTTCGTCTCGTTCCTCTCGGACACCGCGCGGCCGCCCGTCGCAGCGGCCGGCGCGCTCGGCGCCCTGCTCGCGTGGCGGGCCCGGGGCGCGCTCGGGCTTCGCGGCCTGCACGTGCTCGCCGCTCTCTTCGGAGCGGGGGCGGTGACGTTCGCCGGGGTCGGCGTCGCGGGCCTGTCGATCCTGCCGCGCTACCTCACGGTGCCGGTCGTCGCGCTCTGCGTCCTCGCCGCCCTCGTGCTCGCGGGATGGACGCTCCTCGCGCCGGACCACCCGCGCCGCAGGTCGTGGATGATCGCCGCGATCGCCGGAGCGGCGGTCGGCGCGCTCGGCTTCGCGGTCGTCAAGAACGATGCGCCGGGCCGGTTCGCCACCGAGCTGCGCTACCTGCGTGCGGTGCACGACGACCTCGAGGCGGTGCTCGCCGTCCCCGCGGTCCGGGAGGCGCGGCGCTGCGGTCCGGTCTCGTTGCCGAACTACCGCCTCACGCCGGACACCCGCTGGGTCCTCGACGCCGGCGAGGACGCGGTCGTCGCGCGTTCGGATCCGGACGCCACGGCGCGCGCCGCCCGCGGCGGAGTGGCGCTCGTCGCGGTCGGGGAGAAGAACGTGCGGCGGATCGGCCGGGCGGACGGCACTCCGCGCGCGACGAACGCGGCGCCCCCGGGCTTCACGGAGGCGGCGCGCAATCGCACGTTCGTGGCCCACGTGCGCTGCTGAGCGGGCGTCACCACCCGGCCGCGCGGGCCTCGCTCGACCGCGTCGGCGCGAGGTGCTCGGCTCGGGGCCAGGACAGCCGCCGCGCGCCGGGCGCCCCGGTTCGCTTCAGCCGCCGCGCACCGCGCGGGTGAGGACGTCGGCCATCCGCGCGGCCTGGCGGCGCACGTCGTGGGGCTCCGCCGCCGCGCGTGCGGCGGGATTCGGGGTCGGCAGTCCGGCGGCCTCACGGAGTCCCCGCGCGATGTCCACGACGTCGAGCGGGTCGACGAGCGCTCCGGCCTCGGGGGTGACGAACTCCGGCGGGCCGCCCACGTTCGTCGCGACGACCGAGCGGTGGCCGGCGAGGGCCTCGAGGAGTGCCTGCCCGAACGGCTCGGCGAGCGACGGCAGGCAGAGCACGTCGGCGGCCGCGATCCACGTCGCCACCTCAGCGTGCCCGATGCGGCCCACGACCCGAACTCCCTCGCGGCCCTCGAGCTCGCCGCGCAGCGGTCCGTCGCCGACGAACGCGAGGCGTCCCCCCGTCCCCGCGGCGGCGAACGCGTCGGCGAGCCGCACGACGTTCTTGCGCTCGATGAGCGAGCCGACGGCGAGGAACGCGGGACCGTCGCCGTCCCACCCCAGCGCCGCCCGGGCGGCGGCGAGGTCCCCGGGGCCGAAGGCGTCGAGATCGACGCCGCAGTCCGCGATCGTGCCCTTCGGTCCGGCCTCGGGGACGACGTCCGTGAGCCGCTGGGCGAGCCAGTGCGAGTTGATGATCACGGCGCTCGAGCGACGCACCACCGCGCGTGTCGCGAGGCGGACCGCTGCGATCCGCCGTGCGTTCTCGACGTCGGTCCCGTGCGCCATGACGACGAGCGGGCACCGCGCGGCGATCGCGGCCGCCGCCCCCGCGACGCCCGACGGGACGAGGAAGTGCGCGAAGACGACGTCGGGCCGCACCCGGCGCGCCGCGAGCACGGCGTCCCGGACGAGGACGGCGTGGCGGCGCTTCCCGCCGCCGCGATGGTCGAGGACGGCGCGGTGCACGTCGTGGCCCGCCTGCTCGTGCTCACGGGCGACCTGTGCGACGAACACCCCGAGGTCGGGGTCCTCGGGACCCGGCCACATCTGGGAGACGACGAGGATGCGCATCGGGCCGGCGATGGTATCCGTGCGCGTCGTCCCTCAGCGCCGGACCGGCGCATGTCGCGTTCGTGACACACCGGACGTCGCCCCTGACGACGACGGTGCAGCGACGGCGCGGGACGCTCCTCCCATGGTCACTCCCACCGTCATCTGGTCAGGTTCGATCACCGCCCACGAGGCGCGAGCGGCCCGACGGAGCTCTCTCGTCGGCTCCTCGGCGGTCCGCCCCGCGCCTGCGCCCGCGTGCGGCCTCACGCCGCGAGCCACGCTCCGGGGTTGACGTCGAGCATCGTCGCGACGTGCTCGTCGGTGACGCCGAGCCCCTTCATCGCCGGGATCTCCTCCTCGAAGATGAGGGTCGGATGCCAGCGCGGAACGAGCATCTCGCGCACCTCGTCGGGGTACCAGTCGATCGTCGCGCAGAAGTCGTGCGAGAGCATCATGCGGTCGGCGTACCCGCGGGACACGAGCTCGGCCGCCGTCCGGTTGCGGGACGGCGACGGGTTGAAGAAGTCCAGGCCGTAGCGGTCCATGCCGATCCACACCCCGGTCTCGAGCACCCGCTCGATCGCGTCGAGGTCGCTGCTGTCCCCGACGTGCGCGAGGAGCAGCGCGCCGGGGTCGACCCCGTCCTCGACGAGGATCTCGATCTGCCGAAGCGTCTGGGCGATCGCGGCCTCGCGCTCCTCGGTGCTCGGCTCGATCGGGCCCTCCGGCCCGAGGGACACGCCCGACAGCCGGCAGTGGCTCATGACGGGCAGTCCGGTCCGCACGTGGGCGTCGGCGATCGCCCGCAGGACCTTCTCGACGTCCTCGGTGATCCCGTGCTCGTCGACGGCGCACTTGAGGAACGCGGGCTTCACGTCGGTCCCCTGGATGCCGTGCTGGTGGTCGTGGACGAACGCATCGGAGAGCGCGGACCCCTCGCGGAAGCGGAAGTAGCGCGGGAGTGACTCGTAGACGTACGCGCCGGTCGCCATGACGATGTGCATCCCGGTCGCCTGTGCCATGCGCGCCGCGAACGCGGCGTCACGCCCGAGGTTCATCACCGACGGGTCGACCCACGTGCGCACGCCGTGTTCCTTCACCCGCCCGAGCCACTCGAGCGCGGAGCGCTCCTCGCCCTCACGGTCGGCGAGGTGCGGCCACTCCGCGCGGACGAGGTCGCTCACGGTGAGCAGGTGCTCGTGCACGAGCGTCCGGCCGAGCTGCTCGACGGGGACCGGGCCGGCGGTCGTCTCGATCTGGGTGCGGGGCAAGGGTCTCTCCTGTGACGGGGGCGCTCTCCTGCGCCGACCCTAACGAGGTGGCAGGGAACGTCTCGGCGGATCGCGAGCGGGAGCGTATGCTCAGCGCGTCAGGTCCGCACACACGGAGGTTCCGATGCGCCCGTCGTTCCCGTCCCCGGCCCGCCGAGTGATCGTGCTCGCTCTCGGCGTCGCAATCCTCGCCGTTCTCCTTCCCGCCTCGGCCTCCGCGCAGGCGACACGCACCTGGGTGTCCGGTGTCGGCGACGACGCCAACCCCTGTTCGCGGACCGCGCCCTGCAGGACCTTCGCAGGCGCCATCTCGAAGACCGCGGTGAGCGGGCAGATCGACGCTCTCGACCCCGGCGGGTTCGGGTCCGTGACGATCACGAAGGCGATCACCCTCAACGGCGCCGGCACGCAGGCCGGGGTCCTGTTCACGTCCGGCGCCAACGGAGTGACCGTCAACGCGCCGGCGAGCGCCAGCGTCATCCTCCGGGGCCTCGACTTCAACGGGGCGGGGACGGGAGGGACCGCCGTGCGCGTCCTCGCCGGCCGGTCGGTGACCCTCGAGGACACCACGATCGAAGGAACGACGACGGGAGGTCTTGTCGTCGCCAACTCGGGCGCCGTGAGCGTCGTGCTCGACGGTGTCGACGTCTCGGACGTCCGGGGCCCGTCCGCCCCGGCCGCGGTCGACGTCGTTCCCGCGGCCGCCCCGGCCCGCGCCGACATTCTCCTGCGGGACGTCACCCTCCTCGACTCCGACGTGGGACTACGAGTCCGGGACCGAGGGACGGCGCGCGTGCTCGGTTCGGTCGTCTTCTCCAACACGCTCGGCGTCGTGACTGTCGGTGACGGACTCGTGGAGGCGGACGCCGAGAGCTTCATCGGCGGCAACACGACCGACATCGCCGACGGGAGCAACGTCACGCAGGAGCCGCGCACGACGACCGAGACGACGACCGTCGTGACGCCGGCGCCCGCCCCGCCACCTCCGACGACCGTGACCGCGGCCGGTGTCGCGCCGCCCCCGACCACCGTCACGGTCGAGCGCGCACCGACCCCGGCGCCGACACCGGCCAAGCGCTGCGCGGTGCCGTGGCTCGCCGGGCTCACCCTCACCACGGCGAAGCGGCGTCTGTCCGCGTCGGGCTGTCGCACCGGCAAGGTGACGCGCCGCAAGGCGCGTCGCGCTTCCCAGGTCGGCCGCGTCGTCACGCAGTCCCGAAAGGGAGGCACCCGGACGACCGCGGGCGCAAGGGTCGCCCTCGTCGTGGGGCGGCGCTGAGGCCGGTCCGCGCGTCGCGGTCCGCCGGCGGCGAGCGCCCGGCGGGGCCGACCTCAGACCGAGCCGCTCGGCACGGCGCGCGGCGACGGGGCGCGGGCGGCGACGAGGACGCGGATCGCCGCCGAGGTGACGATCTCCCCGTCGGCGTCGGTGATCATCACGGGCACCGCGATCTGCGTGCGGTCCCCGAGCGGGGAGGGGAGATCGACGGTCGCGACGGCCCGCAGCGCGGTGCGGGCCTTGCGCCGGTACTCGACGTCCATCCCGCTCGGGATCCACCGGTGCGTCGACGGGACCGACGCCTCCACCGCCATCCCCATCGCGAGCTCCGCGAGGTTGCACATCGCGATCGCGTGGACCGTGCCGAGGTGATTGCGCACCCACGGTGCGAAGGCCATGCGCACCTCGGCGCGTCCGGGCTCGACGACCTCCACCTTCGCCGGGATGGTGAGGAAGTACGGCGCGGCCGCGCGGGCCACGAGCGAGAACGCCGTCCGCCCGAGCGGGAGTCGCTCGAGCACGCCGAACGCGCCGAGGACGTCGATGTTCGGCACGAGGCGGGGCATCCGCCGACGATACCCGCCGCCTCGGAGCGGTCCCGCCGGACGACTCTCAGGGAACTCTGAGGAAGACCCGACGGTTCGGCCAGGCGCGGGGCGCAGACTCGCTTCCGCTGTCCCCGACACGCGGCCCGGCCGCCCGGGGGCGACATCCCCCCATCCGTGACCAGGAGGTCCGATGATCACCAGGAAGATCGCACTCGCCGCCACCGCCACCGTCGTCGCGTGCGCGGGCGCCGCCGGCGCCATCGCGGCAACCGCCACCGACGAGCGCAAGAAGGCGGAGACGGAGATCCTCAGCGACGCCGCCGAGCGGCTCGACGTCGCCCCCTCCGAGCTGCGCGACGCTCTCGCGAAGGCCCAGGACGCCCATCTCGACGCCGCCGTCGAGGCCGGCCGCCTCACCCAGGAGCAGGCCGACCGTATGAAGGAGCGCCGCTCGCAGAGCGGCACGGTGCTCGGCATGCCGGGCGGGCCCGGACATCGCGGCGGACCGCGGGGCCACCACGGACCGCGCGGCGCCCGCGGCCCCGGCGGGTTCGCCGAGGCGGCCGCCACGGCGCTCGGCCTCGAGCGCGACGAGCTGTTCTCGCAGCTCCGCGACGGCAGGACGCTCGCGGAGATCGCCAAGGCCCAGGGCAAGAGCCTCGCCGACGTGAAGGCCGCGGTGAAGAAGAGCGTCGCCGAGAAGCTCGACGCGGCGGTGAAGGACGAGAAGCTCACCGACGCCCAGCGCGACGAGATCCTCGAGCGCTTCGACGCGCACTTCGACCGCTTCGCGAGCGGCGAGCGCCCGTTCGGGCGTGGCAAGGGTGGTCGCGGCTTCGGGCCGGGTCACGGCGGTCCGCCACCGATGGCCGACGAGGGCGCGCAGAACTAGAACGGCTCGTCCGCCCCGCTCGCCCCGCCGACCGACGCGAGCTGACCGACCCGCCACGCCGGCCCGCCCCTCGCGGGCCGGCGTCGTGGCGGGACGGACGACGGGTCGCTCTCTACGATGGCGCGTATGCGCCGCCTGCTCGTCTCGGTCCTCCTCGTCATCGCCGTGTCGGTCTCCCTCGCCGCCTGCGGTGACGAGACGGTCGACATGGGCAACGCCGAGGACGAGATCGCCCAGGGCTACGCGCAGCAGGTGCCGGCCGCCGACGTCGCCGAGATCACCTGCCCGGACGACGTGAGCGCGGAGATCGGGACGACGACGTCGTGCGACATGCGCCTCGAGAACGGAGTCGAGCTCGACATCGGCGTCGAGGTGACCGGTGACGAGGGGCGGATCCGCTGGCGCGTGGACGGCGGCACGGTGCCCGGGGCCGAGATCGAGCGTCGCGCAGCCGAGCTGCTCACCGAGGAGGTCGGTCAGGCCCCCGACGCCATCGAGTGTCCCTCGCGGGTCGCGATCGGCACCGGAAAGGTCACTCGCTGCGCGCTCGTCGCGGGGACGGACCGTCTGGGCGTTTCGATCACGATGACCTCCGACGACGGGGACTTCGACGTGAAGGTCGACGGCGTTCCGCCGGAGCGCCCGTAGCCCCGCGCTCACCCGCGCGACACCGGGCGCGCAGCGCCACTACGTCGCGATCGGCGCGGCGATCACCGCGTCGGGGATGCCGAAGGCGTCGACGAGCGGCCCGGCCTCCTCGCGCAGCTCGGCGCACAGCGCGTTCACCTCGCGCGTGATGCGCTTCGAGCGCTGCGCGCTCATCCGCCCGTGCTCGAGGAACCAGCCGCGGTCGGCCTCGATCGCCGACAGCGCGTAGAGGTCGCAGAGCCGGTCGAGCGTCACCTTCAGGGCGGTGTCCGAGCAGGCGTCGACCGCACGCGCGAACGCCTCGAGCACGACCCGCTCGACGTGCGCGTGCGCCGCGGCGACGACGTGGTCCTGGCAGGCCCCGAAGACCTCGAACGGGCCCATGCCCGCGTCCATGCCGCGCTTCAGCCGTCGGGCGACGCTGCCGATGATGTGCTCCTCGCGCCAGCGCATGAGCTCGATCTGGTACTCCCGCTCCCGCACGTCGCGGGGCGTGTCGTCGATGCCGGGGATCACGTCCGCGATGGCCCCGACGAGCTGGCGGGCGAGGCTCTTCTCGACGATCGTGTCGATGGTCTGGTCGGCGACGAAGCGGACCATGCCCGGGGCGTCGAGCACCTCGAACTGGTCCTTGTAGTCCGTGAGGAGCGACTTCGCGACGAGCTGCAGCAGGACGGTGTTGTCACCCTCGAACGTCGTGAAGACGTCCGTGTCGGCCTTGAGCGCCGCGAAGCGGTTCTCCGCGAGGTAGCCGAGCCCGCCGCACGCCTCGCGGCAGGTCTGGATCGTGTCGGTCGCGTGCCACGTCGAGAGCGCCTTGACGCCGGCGGCGAACGTCTCGAGCCGACGTCGGTCGCGCTCGGCCGTCTCCGCGTCGGAGCCCACGTCGGTGAACACGCGGTGGAACTCCTCGAGCAGCTCGGACTGCGCGAAGTTGAGCGCATAGGACCGGGCGAGCCGCGGCAGGAGCCGCCGCTGGTGAGTGCGGTAGTCGAGGAGCAGCGCCTCGCTCAGACCGCCCTCCGGGCCGAACTGGCGGCGGCGCAGCCCGTGGCGCACCGCGATGGTGAGCGCGTTCTTCGCCGCGGCCGCGCCGGCGCCGCCGACGCAGACCCGGCCCTGGACGAGGGTCCCGAGCATCGTGAAGAAGCGGCGGTTGGCGTTCTCGATGTCGCTCGAGTAGGTCCCGTCGGGGGAGACATCGGCGTAGCGGTTGAGGAGCGCCGTCCTCGGGACGCGGACCTCTTCGAACCAGATGCGCCCGTTGTCGACGCCGTTGAGCCCGAGCTTCTCGCCGCAGTCCTCGATGCGGATCCCGGGCAGGGTGGCGCCGTGCTCGTCGCGCAGGGGCACGACGAGGGCGTGGACGCCGTGCGACTCACCGCCGACGACGAGCTGCGCGAACACCGCGGCGATCCGTCCGTGCGTCGCGGCGTTGCCGATGTAGTCCTTGCGCGCATCGTCGTCCGGGGTGTTGACGACGAACTCCTCGGTGTCCGGGTCGTAGGTCGCCGTCGTCGCGAGCGACTGCACGTCGGAGCCGTGACCGGACTCCGTCATCGCGAAGCAGCCCGGCAGCGCGCCCGTGATCGTGTCGGGGAGGTAGGCGCGGTGGTGCTCCTCCGTGCCGAGGTGCAGGACCGCACCGCCCCAGAGCCCGAACTGGACGCCGCACTTCACCATGAGCGAGAGGTCGCCGTGGCCGAGCGTCTCGAAGGCCGCGACCGCGCCGCCCACGTCGTCCATGCCGCCGACCGAGGCCGGGAAGCCGATACCGGTCTTCCCGTCGGCGGCGAGTGAGCGCATCCGCTCGAGGACCAGCTCGCGGTAGGCGGCGGTCGAGATCCCGGCCTCGACGGGCGCGTGCTCCGGCCGGGCGAGGATCTCGCGCACCTCACGACGGATGTCGCCGTAGGAGCCGTCGAGGTAGCGGGTCAGCGCGTCGGCGTCGAGGCTGACGGCCGCGGGGCGGGAGGAGGTGGAGGCCATGAGAGCACTACGTTCCTACCCCGTCGACGGTCTGACAAGTCCCCGGCGGATGTGCGTCATCTCACGCAGCCGGGACCTTGGCGCAGAACAGCTCGCGCACGCGCTCGGCGACGAGCGCCGGCCGCTCGTCGGCGATGAAGTGCCCGCATCCCTCGACCTCCTCCAGCCGGTAGTCGTCGGCGTCCGCCGTTTTGGCTGAGGCGAGCGAGACGTCGATGGCGACGTCACCCGTGCCGAAGACGGCGAGGGTCGGGACGTGGGACCGCCGGGACTCCGGTGAGCGGGCCAGCGCGGGCAGCTCGCGGAGCAGGAAGGTGCGGTAGGTGTTCGTCGCCGTCCGTGCGCACACGGGATCGCGGAAGCGCTCGGTGAACATGAGGACCTCCTCGCGTGTCATCGCGCTGCGGTCGGCGAGCGCCATGCGGAAGAGCAGTTCGAGCGCACGCGTGCGGCGGTGCAGCGGGTAGCCGAGCGCGGCGACGAGCGGCTGGTACTGGGCGAAGCGCCACAGATGCGGGAGCAGGGTGCGCGGCGTGTTCCAGGGGTGGGCGATGTTGAGGGAGAGGTAGGCGGTGAACCGCTCGGGTGCGCCGAGGCACAGGAGATGCCCGATGTAGCCGCCCCAGTCGTGCCCGACGAGCCCGACGCGATCGAGGCCGAGCGCGTCGAGGAGCGCGAGGACGTCCTGGGCGACGTCCTCCTTCGCCCACCGGTGCGGTGCGGGTCCCGACCAGCCGTAGCCGGGCAGGTCGGGGGCGATGAGCCGCAGGCCGGCGGGCGGGTCGGCGAGGAGGTGACGCCACGCCATGTGGTGCTGCGGCCAGCCGTGGAGGAGGAGCACCGGGGTGCCGTCCTCGTCGCCGGCCTCCGTGACGTGGAAGCGGACGCCGCGGGCGTCGACCCAGTCGCGGCGCGCGCCCGCGAGCGCGGGCGGGGTGGCAGGTGCGGAGGCGTTGACGAGGAACACGACGCGGATCGTGCCATGAATCGGTGTCGTCGTGCCAGCGTCAGTCGCGGCGCGGGCTCGCGGCCCCGTCCGGTCGCAGCACGAGCCACTTGCGCACGTCGTCGGGCGGCCGGAACCCGAGCTGCGTGTAGAGACCGTGGGCGTCCTCCGTCGCGAGCATGATGCGCCGCACGCGCTGGAGCGAGGGATGCGCGACGACGGCGGCGATGAGGGCCTTGCCGACCCCGCGCCCGCGGGCCTCGGGCAGGACGAAGACGTCGCAGACCCACGCGAAGGTCGTGTGGTCGGTGACGACGCGGGTGAAGCCGATCTGGGCTCCGTCGTCGTCGTAGGCGCCGAAGCAGAGCGAGTTGTCGATCGCGCGGTCGACGTCCTCACGGGCGATGCCGAGGGACCAGTAGGCCTCCTCGCTGAGGAAGCGGTGGATCGTGGACCGGTCGAGCCGGTCCGGCTGCGCGCTGATCTCCATCGTGTGGAACGGTAGTGGGGTGCTGCGCGCGATCGGTCCCCGGGTCCTCGCCGTCCTCGTCGTCGCGCTCGCGGCCGTCGCCGGCGGAGTGCTCCTGCTCCGCGACGACGGACCCGAGCCGCTGCGGCCCGGGGACCCCGAATCCGGTCGTGACCCGCTCGCCTTCCGCGAGGACGACTCGGAGCGGCTCGAGGCCCGGGCCGCGCAGGGACTCGCCCACGTGCTCTACGCGAAGAGCCCCGGCGGGGTGGTCGCCAGCGCGGAGCGCACGGCGCGCTGGCGTCGGCAGATCGAGGCGATCGCCACCGCCTCCGGGGGAGTGGTCGACGCGGACACGCTCGAGGCGATCGTGTTCCTCGAGAGCGCGGGACGGCCGGACGCACGCGCCTCCGACGACCTCTCGGGTGCGGTCGGACTGACGCAGTTCCTCGCGGAGACCGGCCAGAACC
>JBFIDS010000078.1:0-10443 GCA_041603715.1 Paraconexibacter sp.
ACCGCGACGGTGACGCCTCCCGGTCGCCTCCGCGCCGTCGCGGCCGGGACCGCCGCGACGATCGCCGCCGGCGCCATCGGCCTCCGCCTCGGGACCGGGGTCGACGCGGGCGTCTCGTCGTTCCAGACCGCGTCGGCGCTCGGCCTGCTCGCCACCGCGCTGCTCGCCGAGCGTGCTCCGCGGGCAGCCCTCGCGGCGCGGCTCGCCACGCTGGCGATCGTGCTCATCGTCGCGCTGGGACACGCGACGGGGATCCAGGACCTCTACACGACGAGCGTCGCTGCGGGAATGTCGGCCCCCACGGCGGTCGCCGTGCTCCTCCTCACGCTCGCTGGATTGCTGCGGGTCCCCGGGCTCGCGCTCGCCCTGCCGCTCGGTGCGCTCATCACCTGCCTCGTGGCGGGAGGGGTCGTCACCGGCGCCGTCGTACACGGTGACGAGCAGCACGAGGTACGCGAGCTCGAGGCGGTGACGGAGCGCACCACGGCCAGCGTCCAGACCGCGGCGAGAAGCGGGCTGAGGATGCTCGAGGGGCTCGCGGCGAGCGCGGGCGTCGGCGCGACCGACGCCGTCCGCCTCGAAGAGGCGTTCTCCGCAATGTCGAGGCCGGTGCTCGGCACCGTCGTGGCCCAGACGGGTCTCACGGTCCGCGTCCCGGCCCAGGAGCGGTCCGAGGTCGAGCGCGCACACGGCATCCGCATCCGCGACCGCGAGGGTGCCCGGGTCCGCGGTCCGCAGGACTCCTGGGTCCTCCTCGCGGCCGGGGGGATCGAGGGCCCCGACCCGCTCCGGGGTGTGGACGTCGCTGCCGACCCGCGGCGGCGCGGGACGATCGAGGAGGCCGTCGCCACCGGGGCGCGCCGGCTCACCCCGCCCCTGCCCCTCTTCGACACGGGCGAGCCTGGCGTCATCGCCTACGCGCCGATCTTCCGGGACGGTCGGATACCGGATACCCCGACCGACCGCGAGCGGCAGGCCGTCGGCGTCGTCACCGGCGTGATCCGGACCGCAGGGCTCCTCGACATCGTGCGCCCCGAGCTGCGCTCCGACGTACGGATCGCGCTGACGGACACGGGCGGCCCGATCGGCGCGATCGGGTCCCTCGGAGCGAGGACCGCGACGCGGACGATCGCCGTCGGCGGACGCCGCTGGGAGGTGGCGGTCTCCGCGGCGCCGCCACCGCGAAGCGCGGGCTGGGTGGCCGCGGGCACCGGGCTCCTCTCCGTGCTCCTCACGCTGCTCGCGTACGTCGTCGCCCGGCGGGAGCGCTACGCCCGCGCGATGGTCGAGGAGCGGATGCACGAGCGCGACGTCGCCGAGTCCGCACGTCAGGCGAGCGACGAGCGGTACCGCATCCTCGCCGAGAACACCGGCGACATGATCAGCCGGCACCGCCTCGACGGCGTCGCCGTCGACGTCTCCGCCGCGTGCGACGCGGTGCTCGGCATCCCGGCCGAGAAGGCCGTCGGCAGCTGGGCGGCGGACATCTGCCATCCCGACGACCGGGACGCCGTGCGCACGGCGCAGGCGACCGCCGCGAACGGAACGGCGACGTCGGTCGCCTACCGCGTCCCGGCCCCCGAGGGCTGGCGCTGGCTCGAGAGCGCGCTGAACCCCGTCGTCGATCACGAGACCGGCCGCACCGTCGAGGTCGTCGCGTCCACCCGCGACGTCGACGCCCGGGTGCGCGCCCAGGTGGCCCTGCGGGAGTCCGAGCGACGCCTGCGTGAGCTCGCCGAGCACGACGAGGCGACCGGCCTGCTGAACCGTCGAGCGTTCGAGGCAGTGCTCGCGAGGCCCGACGGCGCCGCGCAGCGCACGCTCGTCGTCCTCGACCTCGACCACTTCAAGTTCGTCAACGACAGCCTCGGCCACGCGGCCGGCGACGACCTGCTGCGACGCGTCGCCGACGTGCTGCGGCTCCGCACGCGCTCGAGCGACGTCGTCGCGCGGCTCGGCGGCGACGAGTTCGCCGTCCTCATCGACGGGCCCGTGGAGGCGGGGGAAGCCGTCGCGCGCGCTCTCTCCACCGCGTTGCACGCGCTGCGGACCCCGATGCGCGCCGGTGGACAGCGCCAGGTCACGGCGAGCTTCGGCATCGCCGAGGTGATCGGCTCCGGGACCCGCGCAACGGAGGAGGCTCTCGTCGCCGCCGACCTCTCGATGTACGACGCCAAGGAGGCGGGCCGGGACACCTGGCGCACCTACCGGCGCGGCGACGCCTCGGCCCTGCGGATGGAGGCGCGCGTCGGGTGGGAGGAGCGCGTGCGCCACGCCCTCGCCCAGGACGGCTTCCGGCTGCACTACCAGCCGATCGTCGACCTGCGGACCGGCGCGACCGTGTGCCACGAGGCGCTCCTGCGGCTCCCCGACGACCGCGGCGACCTCGCGCCGCCGCCCGCGTTCCTCCCGGTCGCCCAGCGGCTCGGTCTCATGCGCGACATCGACCGCTGGGTCCTCGGGCGCGTCATCGCCGACCTCGCCGCCCATCCGCACCTCGCGCTCGCCGCCAACCTCTCGCCGCAGGGGCTCTCCGACCCGGCCCTCCCCGCGCACGTGTCGGCGCTGCTGCGCACCCACGGGGTGGCAGGAACCCGGCTCACCGTCGAGGTGACCGAGACCGCCGCGCTGTCGGACCTCTCGGCCGTCGCCCACGTCGCCGCGGAGCTCGATGCGCTCGGGATCTCGATCGCGATCGACGACTTCGGCTCGGGCTACGCGACGCTCTCCTCACTGCGCGTCGTCCCGGCCCGCCAGCTGAAGATCGACGGCGAGTTCATCCGCGGCTGTGCGACGAGCGAGCGTGACCGCCTGCTCGTCCAGGCGACCGTCGACCTCGCCGACCGCTTCGGGCTCGAGACCGTCGCGGAGTGGGTGGAGGACGCGGAGTGCGCGGCGCTCATGCTCGACCTCGGGGTCACCCGCGCCCAGGGGTTTCACTTCGGCCGGCCCACCGCTCTCGAGCCCCGGTCGCGGCCCCCGGTCGCGCCGGATGCCGCGTCGCCTCCGGGCTCAGCGAAGCCGGTCGAGCAGGCCTGAGGCGACGCGCCGGGGCCGCTGCGCGGCGAGCGCCACGGCATGGCGGGCGAGATCGCGTGCCTGCTTGGCCCGCAGTTCCGCGTCGGAGGGCTCGAAACGACGCCGGACGCGGTCGCGGAGCTCGTCGTAGAAGGCCTCGTAGTCCGGCGGCCCGATGAGCGCGCGCTCGCGCGCCCGGATCTCCCCCTCCCAGAACAGGCCGAGCAGATGGTCCTCGAGGGTCATCCGCTCCCGCCAGCGCTGGTTGACCCGCAGCGTCCAGTCGTGGTGGAGCGAGTGCGGCTTGTGGGTGAAGACGAGGGTGCCGTCGACCACGTCGCAGAGCCAGCGATGGTGCTCGTGACCGAGGAACGGGCCGTTGCCCTCGACGTTGAAGATGAGCTCCGCCTCGATCGTCGGGACCTCGACGTACCCGGCGCGGGCGACGCGGCTCAGCTCGTGGCAGACCCAGATCGGGTCGCGGATGTCCTCGAGCGTCGTGACGCAGATCGCGAAGTCGAAGTGATCGTCCGGATAGGGCCACGGCTCGTGGTCGCAGATGTCGCGCAGCGCCCAGGTCCGGCGGCCGAAGCGCTCCGGCTTGGGCCCGTAACTGCCCATCGCCCCGCGCGTCTCGTAGGGCATGAGATCGAGCACGTGGGTCGCCCGGTTGAACGGCGCCGCCCAACCGCCGACGTCGAGGAGCGTCGCGTCGCGCGGGAGCGTGTCGAGGATGCGCTGGGTGGCCGAGGGGAGCACGGCGAGGGAGGCTACCGGCGCGCGTAGGATCCCCGGGTGGTGACCGAGCCGACCGGATTCCTCCCGCCCGAGGGCGCACGCCACCCCGGCACGCCCGGGGACGACCCAGCCGCCGCGTTGGAACCGGCCTCCTGGGGCAGCCGGGCAGGGGCGCTCCTCGTCGACTACGCGCTCATCCCGTTCGTCCTCGCGACGATCGCCGCGATCATCACCTACGCATTCGTCGGCGACGAGCCCGCCTACATCGACTACTTCCGCGAGGACGGGCAATGGCAGGAGGAGGACTACGAGTGGTGGCTGTTCGCCGGGTTCGGCGCCGCAGGCGCCTGGTACTTCGTCGGCGCGTGGGTCGTCCTCGGACTCTGGAAGGGACGCAGCGTCGGCCGGCGCCTCACCGGCAACCGCGTCGTCCGGCAGGACGGAGGCCCCATCGGGCTCGGGATGGCGTTCGTCCGCGAGGCGATCGTCAAGTCGCTCCTCGCGTTCATGTGGCTCCCGCTGCTGCTCAGCTATCTCTGGCCGCTCTGGGACCCGCGGCGGCGCGCCCTGCACGACATCATCTGCTCGACGCGGGTGGTGCGCGACGACGGCACAGACGCGGTGCCGGCGACGACCGAGCGCTCGGCGCTCGGCACGGTGAGCGAGCCGACCTCGTCGCTCCCCGCCCCGCCCCGGGGGCCCCTCTGGGCCCCGCCGCACCCCGACATGCCCGAGAGCACCGCCCCGCGCGAGGCGGCCGACGACCGGCCCCGGGACGACGACGACCAGCTCGCCAAGCGGATCGGACTCGACGGCTGATGCCCGATCTCCCCGTCCTCGACCACGACACCGTCCTCGCCGCGGTTCCCGCCCCCGCCGCCATCGCGGCCACCCGCGACGCGTTCGTCGCCCACCGTCGCGGCGAGTGGACCATGCCGAGCAAGGTCTACCTCCAGAGCCCGCCGTACGGGGACTTCCGCGCGATGCCCGCGCTCGGGAACGGGATCGCGATCCTCAAGTGGATCTCCTCGTTCCCGGGCAATCCCGCGCACGGCCTGCCGACCGTCATGGGCCTGCTCTGCGTGAGCGACGCCGTGACGAGCGAGCCGCTCGCGCTCCTCGACGCACGCGCGGTCACCGCGCTGCGCACGGGGGCGGTCGCGCCGATCGCCGCCCGCGCGCACGCCCCCCAGGAGGCGGCGAGCGTCGGCCTCGTCGGCTGCGGCCTCCACGGCGCGTGGGCCGCCCGTTGCCTCGTCGCCGACGGCTACGGCGCCGCGGGCGGCAACGTGCTCCACGACCCGCGCACCGCGACCGCCGAGGCGCTCGCCGCCGAACTGGGCGACGGATGGCGCGCCGGCACGCGCGAGGAGGCGCTGCGCTGCGACGTCGTGACGTGCGTGACGCCGGGCCACGAGATCGTCGTCGATGCGAAGGACCTCCGCCCCGGGCTGCACCTCAACATGCTTGGGGCGGACGGCCCGGGCAAGGCGGAGATGACGCCGGCGGCCGTGGCCTCGTGCGCGCTGTTCTGCGACGAGTGGGAGCAGGCGAGCCATGGCGGCGAGCTGACCGGGGCGATCGAGGCCGGTCTCGTCACCCGCGAGCGCGTCACGGACCTCGGCGCCGTCCTTACCGGGGAGCGGCCGGGACGTCCCGGCCCGGACTCCGTCACGCTCTTCGACTCGACCGGACTCGCGATCCAGGACCTCGCGATCGCGTCGGCGGCGCTGACGGCGCTGCGCGAGGGCCGGGTCGAGGCCCAGGTCGTGCAGCTCTGAGCGGGCCCGCCCTCGAAGGCTCGGACGGGGAGACCTCGATAGGCTCACGCACCGATGCCGAACCGCCGCCCGCAGCTCGAGATCGTCGCACCGTCCGCCACGCCCGAGGAGGCCGCCGCGATCGTCGCCGCCGTCGAGCAGTTCCTCCGCGACCGCGCTCCGGTGCTCGTCGCCGCCGACCCGCGGCCGAACCCGTGGCGGCGGGCCGCCCTCCTCGAGGGCGTCGGCTACGAGCCCGACGGGCCCGCCCCCTGGGGCGACCCGCACCCCTGGGGCGCGTAAGAGCCGAGCGGCACTCCGGCCGCGGTCACGCGCCGCCCGCCGGCGCGCGTACGATCCGGCGTCCATGGACGGGATCGAGCTCACCGGCGTCACGCGCCGCTTCGGCACGCGCACGGCGGCCGACGACCTCGGGCTCCGCCGTCGGCCTCCTCCTCAGCGAGGACCGGGCGTGGTACTGGCGCCTCGGCGGTCGCGCGAACCTCGAGTTCTTCGCGATCCTCCACGGTCTCCCGCGGGCCCGGGCGAGGGAGCGCGCAGACGAGGTCCTCGGCGCCGTCGGCCTGGACGACGCCGGCAGAACGTCGTCCCCGCCGACCGTGCGTCCTTAATTCCTTAACTGCGATCGGGTTTTGCTACATTCACTCGCTCCGGCCCGAATGGCCCGTACCCGACCTCAGGAGATCCGGACCCGATGGAGCCCACCTCGGTCCCGCACGCGGACCCGTCCACCCCGAAGAAGCCCGCCGGCCGCGGATCGCTCAGCGATCCCGAGCGCCACGACGTCCCCGGCCACATCATCCCGATCATCGAGGGCGAGTTCGACGACTTCGACACCGAGTCCACGAAGTTCCTCGACGGTCAGACGCCGGAGCCGGACTTCATCGGCTTCCGCCTCAAGCAGGGGGTCTACGGACAGCGCCAGCCCGACGTGCAGATGTGCCGGATCAAGCTGCCGTTCGGCGGTGTGACGCCGGAGCAGATGGACATGTTCGGCCACGTCGTCGAGAAGTACGCCCCGCTCGGCAAGGGCCACATCACGACGCGTCAGAACGTCCAGATCCACCACATCCCGCTCATGCAGATGGCCGAGCTGATCCGCGAGGTCAGCGCCGTCGGCCTCTCCTCCCGCGAGGGCTGCGGCAACACGGTGCGCAACGTGACGGGCGACCCGTGGGCGGGCATCGCCCAGGGTGAGGTCTTCGACACGACCCCCTACGTCGGCGCGTACGTCCGCTACTTCGTGCGTCACCCCACCACGCAGCTCATGCCGCGCAAGGTGAAGACGGCGTTCGACGGCACCCCCGACGAGGACCGGTCCATCACCGGCATCCACGACATCGCGTTCCTCGCGCGCATCAAGGACGGCGTGAAGGGCTTCGAGATCCGCGTCGGCGGAGGCACGTCGATCATGCCCCGCGTCGCACCCACGATCTGGGAGTTCGCCTCGGCCGACGACGGCGAGTACCTCAAGGTCGCCGAGGCCGTCTTCCGCATCTTCGACGCCCAGGACTGGCTGCGCGTCAACCGCGCCCGGGCCCGCCTGAAGGTGCTCGTCGACCGTGACGGCCCCGATGCGGTCCGCGAGATGATCGAGAAGGAGCTCGAGGGCGACTGGGTCGCGCAGCGCGACTTCTCGATCGAGGACCGCGTCTTCAACGTCGACGAGGAGGCGCTCGCGCCGAAGGCCGACCCGACGAAGGCCTACGCGTCGCCGAACGGCGACAGCGCCGAGTTCGCCGAGTTCTGCGAGTACAACGTCCAGAAGCAGAAGCAGGACGGCTTCAGCGCGGTCGAGGTGCGGATCGTCCGCGGCGACCTCGTCCCCGAGCAGTGGCGCGGCCTCGCCCAGATCATGCGCGACTACACGGGCGGGCTCGCCCGCACGACGGTCCAGCAGAACCTCCTCCTGCGCTGGGTGCGCGACGAGTCGGTCTACGAGGTCTGGGAGAGGCTCAAGGCGCTCGGCCTCGCCGACCCCGGAGTGCGGACCGTGCTCGACGTCGTGAGCTGCCCCGGGACCGACTCCTGCAAGCTCGGGATCACGAGCTCGATGGGCCTCAACCGGGCCGTCCAGGCGAAGGTCACCGAGATGGGTATCGACGACCCGCTCACCCGCCAGGTCAAGATCAAGATGTCCGGCTGCCCGAACGGCTGCAGCCAGCACCACATCGCGAACATCGGCTTCTACGGCGCGTCGATCAAGGTCGGCGAGCACACGATCCCGGCGTACGTCGCGCACATCGCGGGCACCTACGAGAAGGGCGAGGTCGAGTACGGCACGCGCCTCAAGGTGCGCCTCCCGGCCAAGCGCGTGCCCGACGCGGTGGAGCGCTGGCTCACGATGTACGAGGCCGAGCGGGAGGAGGGCGAGGAGTTCAACGCCTACGCCAAGCGCGCCGGGACGAAGCGGTTCGAGGACGAGGTCCGCGACCTGTCGATGCCGGTCGAGTTCGGCCTGGACACCATGAACATGTTCATGGACTGGACGAAGAACGTCCCGTTCCAGGTCGTCCGCGGCGAGGGCGAGTGCGCGGTCTGACCATGACCGACGCCGCCGACATCGCCGGTGACCTCACGCGCACCCTCGAGCAGGCCGTCGCCGCCCACGGTGGCGACGGCCTCGTCCTCCTGTGCTCGTTCCAGAAGGAGGAGTCGGTCATCCTCGACGAGCTCAACGTCCTCGGCGCGATCGACCGCGTGCGCGTCGTGACGATCGACACCGGCGTCCTGTTCCCTGAGACCCTCCGGACCTGGAAGGCCTTCGAGGACCGCTGGGGCCTGGAGGTCGAGGTCCAGGACGCCTCCAACCGCGGCGGCGAGCCGTGGTCGGGACCCGAGCACTGCTGCGGGGTCGAGAAGGTCGCGGCGCTGGAGCGGGCGCTCGACGGCGCGCCCGGCTGGATCACCGGCATCCGCCGCGAGCAGTCCCCCACGCGGGCCGGCGCGCAGCTCGTCGAGGCGGACGAGAAGCGCGGCGGGATCGCGAAATACAACCCGCTCGCCGCGTGGACGGACAAGGACCTCTGGACGCGCATCACCGCGCGAGGGATCCCCTACCACCCGCTCCACGACGCGGACTACGCCTCGATCGGCTGCGCGCCCTGCACGCTTCCCGGCTCGGGCCGCGAGGGTCGCTGGGCGGGCTCGGCGAAGACGGAGTGCGGCCTCCACGTCTGAGGCAGCCGCCCGCACGTGCTCGGCATCGATCCCCTCATCATCGTCTTCGGCCTCGGGGTCGGAGTCCTCGTCGGCCTGACCGGGATCGGCGGTGGCTCCCTCATGACGCCGCTGCTCGTCCTGTTCGGGGGGATCAACCCGGTCGTCGCGATCGGGACCGACCTCGCCTACGGCGCGATCACGAAGACGGTGGGCGGCTGGAAGCACCTGCGGTCCGGCACGGTCGATCTCGGCGTGTCGAAGTGGCTCGCCGTCGGCAGCGTGCCGGGGTCGCTCCTCGGCGTCTACGCCATCGACCGATTGCACGGCCGCTACGGGGAGGGGTTCGACGACGTCCTCCTGTGGGCGATCGCGATCGCCCTCGTCATCGTCGCGGTCACGATCCTCACGCGCGCGCTGTTCATGCCCAAGCTCGCCGAGCGCGAGCGCGAGAGCGTGTTCCTCACCCGGCGCAACCGGACGGGCGCCGTCGCGATCGGCTTCACGCTCGGTGCCGTCGTCGGCCTCACGTCGGTCGGCTCGGGCGCGCTCATCGGCCTCGCCCTCATCCTCATCTTCCGCCTGACGCCGCACCGCGTCGTCGGCACCGACGTCTTCCACGCCGCCATCCTGCTGTGGACCGCGGGCATCGCCCACTGGTTCAGCGGCAACGTCGACCTGCTCCTCATGGCGAACATCCTGCTCGGATCCGTCCCCGGCGTCTGGTTCGGCACGGCGATGATCCACAAGGTGCCGGCCAACGGGCTGCGGCCCGTGCTCGGGTGTGTTCTGCTCGCGAGCGCGCTCGGCGTCGCGACGAAGGCCGGACTCGACCTCCCGCCGCTCCTCATCATCGCCGTGCCCGCGGCCATCGGCGTCTTCGCCCTTCTCCTGCATCGGTCGCGCATCGCGCGATCGCCCGTCCACCCGCCCGTCCCGCCGTCCCCATCGGAGGCACCCGCATGAGCACCCCCCGCACCGCGATCCGTGAGCTGACCCACCTCGAGGTCCTCGAGGCCGAGGCCGTCCACATCATGCGCGAGGTCGCCGCCGAGCTCGAGAACCCCGTCCTGCTGTTCAGCGGCGGCAAGGACTCGATCGTGCTGCTGCGCCTCGCCGAGAAGGCGTTCCGCCCCGGCGGCCTGCCCTTCCCGCTGATGCACGTCGACACGGGCCACAACTTCCCCGAGGTGATGGAGTTCCGCGACCGGCGCGTCGAGGAGCTCGGGGCCCGCCTCGTCGTCGCGAGCGTGCAGGAGGCGATCGACACCGGTCGCGTCGTCGAGGAGACCGGGCCGCGCGCCTCGCGCAACCGCTTGCAGACGACCGCGCTCCTCGATGCGATCGAGAAGCACGGGTTCGATGCCGCGTTCGGCGGTGCGCGCCGCGACGAGGAGCGCGCCCGCGCGAAGGAGCGCATCTTCAGCTTCCGCGACGACTTCGGGACCTGGGACCCCAAGCGCCAGCGGCCCGAGCTCTGGAACCTCTACAACGGACGGATCCGCCGCGGCGAGAGCGTGCGGGTGTTCCCGATCTCGAACTGGACCGAACTCGACGTCTGGGAGTACCTCGCCAAGGAGGAGCTCGAGATCCCGTCGATCTACTTCGCCCACGAGCGCGAGGTCTTCGCCCGCGACGGGATGCTCTATGCGGCGAGCGAGTTCGTCGAGCTCATCGACGGCGAGGAGGTCTTCACCGAGTCGGTCCGCTACCGCACCGTGGGCGACATGAGCTGCACCGGCGCCGT
>JBFIDS010000079.1:0-10440 GCA_041603715.1 Paraconexibacter sp.
ATCCCTGCGGCCGTGCGGAAGCCGCCGGTGAGCATGAGCGGCATCCGCACCCGCTCACGGACCTCCTCGGCGTACTCGAGGAAGTAGGCCTCGCGGCTCGCCGTCGAGGTGCCCATCTGCCCGACCATCGCCGGGGCCTCGTAGGTCCCGCCGCTGATCTCGAGGAGGTCGACGCGCTCGTCGTCGAGCGCCTCCACGACGAGCATCGACTCCTCCTGCGTGAAGCCGCCGCGCTGGAAGTCAGCGCTGTTGAGCTTGACCCCGACGGCGAACGACGGGGACACCGCGGTGCGGATCGCGCGCACGATCTCGATGAGGAAGCGCATGCGCTTCTCGGGCGTGCCGCCCCAGTCGTCCTCGCGGACGTTCGCGCGCGGCGAGAGGAACTGGCTGACGAGGTAGCCGTGCGCTCCGTGCACCTGCATCCCGTCGAAGCCCGCGGTCTCGAGCACCTCGGACGTGCGGGCGAAGCGCGCGACGATCTCCTCGATCTCCGTGGGGGCGAGCTCGCGCGGGGTGACGGCGCCGGGGATCTGGGTGCGGACCGCGGACGGCGCGACCGGCTTGGACCCGGCGAGCGCGAGCGACTGGCGCCCCGGGTGGTTCACCTGTGGCCACACGAGCGCTCCCGCCGACTTCGCGGCCGTCGCCCAGCGCCGCAGCCCGTCGAGATCGCGATCGTCCTCGACGACGACGTTGTGCGGCTCGCCGACGTGGCGACGGTCCACCATGACGTTGCCGGTGATGAGGAGTCCGCTGCCGCTCGTCGCCCAGCGGCGGTAGAGCTCCTCCAGGCGGGCGGTGGGGCGGTTGCGACTGTCCCCGAGCTGCTCGCTCATCGCCGCCTTCGCGATCCGGTTGGGGAGGACCGCGCCGCACGGGAGCGTGAGGGGCTCCGCGAGCGGGTCGGTCGTCGGCGGGGCGGCGGAGGTCTCGGTCATGAGCGCGAAAGCTTCGCACACGTAGATTCAGGGGTCGAGCCGGTCCTCCGATAGGGTCGCCTCCGTTCGCCCCCCCCCGGCCCGAGGATCCCGCATGAGCGCCGTCAACCACCAGGTCCGTCTCGCCTCCCGCCCCGTCGGGCTGCCAGGGACCGACAGCTGGTCGTTCACCGAGGAGGCGGTCCCCGAGCCCGCGGACGGGGAGTTCGTCGCGCGGCTCAGCCATCTCTCGCTCGATCCCGCGATGCGCGGCTGGATGAACGCGGGGCGCTCCTACATCGCACCCGTCGAGGTCGGCGACGTGATGCGGGCCGGCGCGGTCGGGGAGGTCGTCGCCTCGCGCCACGACGCGTTCCCCGTCGGCGCGCACGTCGTCGGCATGTTCGGGGTGCAGGAGTACGCGCTCAGCGACGGGACCGGCGTGCACACGGCCGATCCGGCGATCGCGCCCCTCCCCACCTTTCTCGGCGCGCTCGGCATGACCGGGATGACCGCGTACTTCGGACTCCTCGAGACCGGTGAGCTCCGGGACGGCGAGACCGTCGTCGTCTCGGGCGCGGCGGGGGCCGTGGGGAGCATCGTCGGTCAGATCGCGAAGCTGAAGGGCTGTCGCGTGATCGGCATCGCGGGCGGCGCGGAGAAGTGCTCGTGGCTCACCGGTGAGCTCGGGTTCGACGCGGCGGTCGACTACAAGGCCGACAACGTCGCAAAGGCGCTGAGGAGCGCCGCGCCCGACGGGGTCGATGTCTTCTTCGACAACGTGGGCGGCGACATCCTCGACGCAGCGCTCACGACGCTGCGGCGAGGCGCGCGCGTCGTCATCTGCGGGGCGATCTCGCAGTACAACGCGACCGAGGCCGTGAAGGGCCCGGCGAACTACCTCTCGCTGCTCGTCAACCGCGCGACGATGCGCGGGATGGTCGTCTTCGACTACGCCGACCGCTACACCGAGGCGGCACGCGAGATGGCAGGCTGGATCGCCGAGGGCAAGCTCGTCGCCCGCGAGGACGTGGTCGAGGGCGCCGTCGCCGACTTCCCCGACGTGCTGCTGCGGCTCTTCCGCGGGGAGAACACCGGCAAGCTCGTGCTGCAGCTCGCGTAGCGGGGCTCCCCTCGGAGACCCCCGAGAACGGCGAAAGCCCCGCTGAACGTCGGCGGGGCTTCGGCGTGTGGTGCGTCTAGCGGTGTCGGAGGAAGCCGCCGCAATGCGGGCAGCTCGCTCGGTCCGCGACGCGGTCTGCGGACCAAAGCCGCAGGCACTTCGCACAGAGGACTCTCATGGGTCCTCCTCTCTGTCTCTTCTTTGTACCTGTCCTACAGTAGTCGGTCGGACGGTCGTGCTGCTGAAGTCTTCGCCGCCGTCGGTCCCCTTCCTACCCGGCGCGCGGGTTTTCCATCCGCGGGGTGGGCGCGGGGCGCCCCGTCGTGGGCGCGCCGGCCGCGGCGCCCGTCGACTCAGGCGGGGACCTCGACCCGGCCGTCCCGCCACGGCAGGCCGCGCACGGCGAGCTGGTCGCGAAGGTGGAGCACCGCGATGTCCTTCGCCTTCGCCTCGAGCATGATGTCGACGTCGCGCCCGGCGACGCCGTCGCGCAGGAGCCGCTCGAAGGACATCGGCTCGATCAGGTCGGCGTGCGCGCGCAGTTGCGGCAGCACCGTGCGGCGCTCGACGCGCCGACCGTCCTTCACCTTGCGCTCCTCCACGTCGAGCCGCGGTGAGGAGACGTGGATCTTCGGCGTCACGCAGGCCGGCCACGTGTCGAGGGCGGCGCCGAGGGCTTCACGCTCCGGGACCCGCTCGGGGTCGTGGCAGAAGTGGTGGTGGGTGTCGAACACCACGCGCAGGCCCGTCCTCTCGTGGAGCGCGAGGACGTCGCTGAGCGCGAACGTCCGGTCGTCGTTCTCGATCACGAGTCGCGCGCGAGCCCGATCGCTGAGCCGTGCGAGCCCGGCCTCGAAGCGATCGAACGCCGCGGTGCGGCCCCCCGCGGAACCACCGACGTGGAGGACGACGACCGCGTCATCCGGCAGTCCCATCGCGTCCATGATCGCTCCTTGGACCTCGAGCTCGGCGATCGCGGCGGCCTGCGTATCGGGATTCTCCGAGTTGAGAACCGTGTACTGGCCCGGGTGGGTCGAGAGCCGGATGTCGCGCTCGAGGGCGAGGGCGCCGACCCTCGCGAGCTCCTCGGCGCACTCCTCGACCTGACCGTGGAACTCCGGCAGGTCCGGATGGCTCGCGTACGGTGCGAGTGCGGTCGCCATCCGGTACATCCGGATGTCGTGTCGGTCGAGGTGGTCGAGGATCGCCCGCAGGGCCTCGAGCGAGTGGCGCAGGTGAGGACCGGACCGCCAGCGTCGCGCGTCGTGCGAGGGCAGCCCGCCATCGCGGAGCACCTTCACGGCGAAGCCGAGCCGGTGACGGCTCGGACGGGCGGCGGGGGGCGGCATCGTCCTCACCTACCCGGGAGGACCCGTCATCGCACGCCCGCGGCGTCCGCCGGCCGGACGCAGATCGCGGTGATGCCTCGACGACGGTGGGTGAATCGGCGTTCAGGCGGGACACCCGGCGATGCGGCGGACCACCCGCAGACGCCGACCGGTCGTCGTCCGCACGTGGGCGACGACCCGGACCATCCCGCCGGTCCGCTGTCGGGTGACGTCGACGCGGACGCGTCGGCGGTCGCTCACCCGACGGACGCGGGACGCCCGGCCGCCCGACACCGTGACGCGCACCGATCGGATCCGCTCCCCGCGTCGCAGTGACGGTCGTAGCGTGAGCCGACGGACGGCGCAGGACGGGGGGACGTCGCGGCCGTGCCGGGCGATGGCGTCGCGGTAGGCCGCGTACGCGGGCTTCGGAGCGTAGTCGTCGTAGAGGAGGCCGACGGCGGCGAAGAGGTCGCCGCCGCCCGAGTCGTTGTCGCGGAGGTTGAAGTAGCGGTACTCGGTGACGCCGAGCGTGCCCGACACCGCGGCGAGCGCGTCGATCGTCTCGGTGAGGAGCCGGGACTGGACCGCCGGATCGTCGGTGCGACGCGAGCGGTAGCCGTTCTCCGTCACCCAGATCTCGACGTCCTCCCCGATCCCCGCGCGCGGGAACAGGCACGTCCGCATGAGGGTCGCCGCGCCGACCATCGCCTCGGGGGCCGTGACGATGCCCGGCGGCGGGTAGAAGAGGTCGGGGTAGGCCTGCAGGCCGACGTGGTCGAGCGCGCGGCGAAACGCGGGTGTGCTGCGACGGCCGATCTCGTCGAAGAAACCCTCGTCGTAGAGGAAGCGGTAGGCGTAGGTGAAGCCGAGGCGCAGGTCGGGGCGGCCGAGCCGGTCCGCCTCCTCGCGTGCGGCGACGATGCCCGACACGAGCGCCTGGACGTTGTCGGCGTAGAACCCGTCCGAGGTGTTCGGGGACGCGAGGAGGTTCGGCTCGTTCGTGATCGACAGGGCGATGACGTCCCTGCGTGGCGCGAACTCGCGGACCGCGGCCCGGACGAAGCGGACGTAGGCGGCGATGTCGCCGTTCTCCTCGGGGGCCGGGTGATAGCGGACCTGCAGCTCGACCTTGAAGCCGCGGGCGATGTACGTGTCGGTGAGTCGGGCGAAGCGGGCGATCCCGGCCGCGCCGTCGGACTGGAACATCCGGTTGAGGCGCAGCACGAGGTCGCGGCGCGGGACCTCGAGGCCGTCGAGCGCGGCGAGCGTCCTGGCCTCGTCCTCGGGCGCGACGGTCGCCTGCCCGCCGCCGACCGACCCCGCCGCCTGCCCGGTCGTGCCGAACCGCAGCGGGATGCGCGGCTTCTCCGGCGGCAGCGGGCCCGCGAAGATGCACGGCGGGGCGCTGCCGAGGGCCTGAGCGTGCGCGGCGGGCGCCGCGAGGGCGAGCGCGAGCGCGGCGACGAGGACGGCGCTCGCAGCGGCGACGGCACGAGCGCCCAGGACGGCGCGGCGCTGTGCGCCCGCGCGTGGGCGCGTGTCGCGGCGACGCGCGGCCCTCATGCCGCGTGCGGCGGACCGATCCACTGCAGGACGCGTGCTGCGACGCGGTCGGGGGCCTCGAGCGGGAGGAAGTGCCCGGCGCCCTCGACGCGCTCGACGACCGTCCCGGGAGCGAACCGCGGGTACGCCTCGCCGAGCTCCGGGAGGATGCAGCCGTCCTCGGAGCCGTGGAGGAGCAGCGCCGGCGCCTTCGGCGTGACCCCGAAGAGCTTGACGGCCCCGCGGACGAGGTTGTCGCGGTAGTACCGCAGCGCGGCCCGGCGGCGCTCGTGACTGTGGAGCGCGGCGAGGACGCGTGCGACCTCCGGGGAGCCGTCGTACCCCGGCGACCAGGTCCGCCACAGGCGGCGCACCGACCATTCGAAGCCACGCTCCTCGACGGGGAACTGGTTGAAGACGAAGTACCAGCTGCGCGGGAGCTGCCGCAGGCCGAGCGGCGCGGTCCGTAGCGAGGCGAACGGCCGCAGGAGCGCACCGGCGGGCGGGACGGACATCGCGACATGGGCGGCGAAGGGCGTCGGCGCCCGCTCGGTCACACCCCACACGGTGACCGCGCCCCAATCGTGCCCGATGAGGACGGCGCGATCGTCGCCGTCGAGCGCCTCGTGCAGGGCGAGCACGTCGTCGACGAGGTCGGCGAGGAAGTAGCGGTCGTCGGGCGCGAGGTCGGTCGGCGCGTAGCCGCGGGTGAACGGCGCGACCGCACGCCAGCCGGCTTCGGCGAGCAGCGGCCCGACGTGCCGCCAGGTGTGCGCGGTGTCGGGGTAGCCGTGGAGGAGGAGCGCGAGCGGTGCGCCCGCGTCGCCCCAGGAGAGCGCGCCGTAGCGCAGCCCGTTGGCGTGGACGGTGATCTCCTCGGGTGCCGTCATCGCCGCCACGTTATCCGCACGCACGGGGCGACGGGTGGGCGTCCGGCCGCCGAGGACAGGATCGACGCCGGCTCGCGTCAGTTCGCGCGCCCCGTCCGGTTGTGCAGCCATGAACATCACGCGCAGCATCCACATCGCACTCACGACCGCGGTCGTCGCCATCGGCATGAGCGCGCCTGCCATGGGCGCGGGTCCCGCCTCCTCCGGCATGACGCTTAGTGCCGGCAAGCCCAAGCCGGTCGTGGTCTGGGACCACGCGGCCTGGAAGAAGTGCTGGAGCATCACCTACGCCCAGTGGCGGGAGGACGGTGCCAGCCCGAACACGTCGAGCGCTGCCGCCGACCTCACCTGCGGCGACCCGCCGGTCTGATCCTCGCTCCCGACACGATGCCAGCCCGATGAGGGCCCGTCCACGCGGGGCCCTCGATCGTTCCCCCAACGTCGAACGGCGACCCGAGGGCCGCCGTTCGGCGCTTCGCGCCAGCAGAAGCGGGTCCGGGCGCGGGGCCCGGGGGCAGCTCGCGGCGGGCCGGCGCGGCCGCCGCGAGTGTGCGGGGTGCTCAGCCGCAGCCGGTGTTGTAGCCGCAGCTCGAGCAGGTGTGGCAGGCGCCGGTGCGCTGCATCGTCGCGTTGCCGCACTGCGGGCACATCTCGCCGGTCGGGTTCGCCTTCGTCGCCGGCTTCGTGACCTGCACGGGCGGCAGCTCGAGCTCGGCGGCCGGGGTCGCCGGCGCGGCGTCCGGGGGCGACTGGCCGTCCGTGTCGCCGCGGTAGGCCATCTCGTTCACGGCCTGCTCGGCGCGCACCGCCGGGGTGAGGATCCCGAGCTCGCGCTGGACGTCCACGTCGCAGAAGCGCGACGCGAGCCACCGCATGATGTAGTCGACGAGCGACTTCGCGAACGGGATCTCCGCGTTGCCGGTGATCCCCTCGGGCTCGAAGCGCATGTAGGAGAACTTCTCCACGAGCGTCTCGAGCGGCACCCCGTACTGGAGCGAGATCGAGATCGCGGTCGCGAACGAGTTCATCATGCCGCGGAGGGTCGAGCCCTCCTTGCCGATGTCGGTGAGGAAGATCTCCCCGACCGTGCCGTCCTCGTACATGCCCGCCGTGATGTAGCCGTCATGGCCGGCGATCGAGAACTTGTGTGTGAGCGACTGACGCTCGCGTGGCATGCGTCGGCGCGCGGGGGCGGGCTTCTGGCTCGCGAGCGCCGCCGCGACCTTCTCGGCGACGAGCTCGTCGAGCTGCTCGTCGGTGAGGATGTGCGTGTCCGCCGGCAGGGCCTCCTCGACGGCCTCGATGACCTTCGCGCTGTCGGTCGTCGAGTGCACCTGGATGTTCTTCGAGCCGTCGCGGTAGATCGCGAGTGCCTTGATCCCGAGCTTCCACGCCTGCACGTAGGCGTCCTGGATGTCCTCGACCGTCGTCTCCTCCGGCATGTTCACCGTCTTGGAGATGGCGCCGGAGATGAAGGGCTGGACGGCGCCCATCATCTCGATGTGGCCCATGTGGCTGATCGCGTGCTCGCCCACCGCGACGTCGAACACCGGGCGGTGCTCGTCCTTGAAGCCGGGGGCGCCCGCGACCGTGTTGTGCTCGGCGACGTAGGCCTCGATCTGCTCGATCTCGTGCGGCTGGTAGCCGAGCGTCTCGAGCGCGAGCGGGACCGTGCGGTTGGCGATCGTCATCGAGCCGCCGCCGACGAGCGTCTTGTACATGACGAGCGAGAACGCCGGCTCGATGCCGGTCGTGTCGCAGTCCATGAGGAACGAGATCGTGCCGGTGGGGGCGAGGACGGTCGCCTGCGCGTTGCGGTAGCCGTGAACCTCGCCGAGCGCGACGGCCTCGTCCCAGGTCGCGCGGGCCGCCTCGAGGAGGCCGCGGTCCGCGCACGCGTCCGACGGGATCGCGTGCGAGGCGTCGCGGTGCATCCGCATGACGCGGTTGTGCGCGTCGCGGTTCTCCGGGTACTTCTCGTACGGGCCGATCGCCGCGGCGACCTTGGCGGACTGCGCGTAGCCGCGGCCCGTCATGAGCGCGGTGATGGCGGCGGCGGTGCCGCGGCCCTCCGGTGAGTCGTAGGCCATGCCGTTGGCCATGAGGAACGCGCCGAGGTTCGCGTAGCCGAGCCCGAGCTGGCGGAACGCACGGGCGTTCTCGCCGATCTCCTCGGTCGGGTAGCTCGAGGGGCCGACGACGATCTCCTGCGCGAGGAAGACGATGTCGACGGCGTGCTGGAAGGACGCGACGTCGAAGCTGCCGTCCTCGCGACGGAACGTCATGAGGTTGAGCGACGCGAGGTTGCACGCCGAGTCGTCGACGTGCATGTACTCGCTGCACGGGTTCGACGCGTTGATCCGGCCCGAGTTCGGGCACGTGTGCCACTCGTTGATCGTCGTGTCGTACTGCACGCCCGGGTCCGCGCAGCGCCACGCGGCGTCGGCGATCTCGTGCATGAGCTCGCGGGCGTCGATGGGGTCGCCGATCGGCTCGCCGGTCTTGCGGGCGGTCGTGCGCCACTCGTCGCCGTTCTCGACGGCGTCCATGAACGCGTCCGTCACGCGGACCGAGTTGTTCGCGTTCTGGTACTGGATCGAGATCATCCCGTCGCCGTCGAGCGACATGTCGAAGCCCTGCTGGGCGAGGGCGCGGGCCTTGTCCTCCTCCTTGGCCTTGCACCAGATGAACTCGCGGATGTCCGGATGGTCGACGTCGAGGACGACCATCTTCGCCGCCCGTCGCGTCTTGCCGCCGGACTTGATCGTGCCCGCCCACGCGTCGGCGCCGCGCATGAAGGAGACCGGGCCCGAGGCGGTGCCGCCCTTGGAGAGGGGCTCCATCGAGGCGCGGATGTTCGAGAGGTTGATGCCCGACCCGGAGCCGCCGCGGAAGATCCGGCCCTCGCGCGTGTTCCAGTCGAGGATCGAGTCCATCGTGTCGTCGACGCTGAGGATGAAGCACGCGCTGCACTGTGGGCTCTCCTCGAAGCCGACGTTGAACCAGACGGGGCTGTTGAACGCCGCCATCTGGTGGAGCAGGATGTACGTGAGCTCGGACTCGAAGGCGTCGCCGTCCTCGCGGCTGGCGAAGTAGCCGCGCTCGCGGCCCCAGTCGGCGATGGTGCCGGCGACGCGCGTCACCATCTGCTTGACGGAGCGCTCGCGCGACGGCGAGTCGAGCTGCCCGCGGAAGTACTTCTGCGCGACGATGTTCGTCGCGTTCATCGACCACGAGGTCGGGAACTCGACGTCCTTCTGCACGAAGGAGCCGACGGCGGCGTCGCGAAGCTCCCACTCGACGGTCTCGAAGGGATGGACGCCGGGCGTGGTGAAGTAGCGACGGACGGACATCGCCTGGCCGCTCGTCGTCTCGGTCGCCAGGGTCGTGTGGGGGGTGCTCTCCATCGCGTCTTCTCCTCGTATCCGCCACCCTCGGCCGGATTGCCGGGTGGCCAGCGTCTCTCAGCGGGTAACAGGGGATCATCGCGCGCGGGCCGGACGGAAAACCCCCGTCCCTCGAGGCGCGAGCCGTGCGACGAAGGACCGGTCGAACGTAGCAATCGCCGCGGCCGGTGCTCCGAAGCGCGCGCCCCAAACAGCGACTTTCACCTCATGGTGCGACAGTCCGAAATCCGCGCTGTTTGCGGGGTGGCCGGCCCCAGGTCACGTTTGCCGGAACTGGCGCGGCCAACGTCGCCAGGGAGGTGGGCGAGGGGCAGGGCACGGGCGGGGCGATCGCGGACGCTGTTCCGCCGGGCGGCACCTTTGCTGGATAGGGTCCGGCAAACGTGACCTGAGGTCGCCCGCCGGCGGGGTCGGGCGCCCGTGTCCCCCTATCGCGGCGGGTCGCCGGCCCACACGACGTACCGCTTGTCGCGGAACATCTCCGGGATGCCCTGCATGCAGCCGACGATCGCGCGGCCCGTCTCGGTGTCGGGGAGGACCTGGGCGACGACCCAGCCACGGCGGCGTCGAGAGCGCGTGCGCGTGCACGCCTCACCGCCAGGGATCAGCTCGAGCTCGTGCTGCAGGCGCTCCCCCGCGAGCGACCCGAGCGTCGCCGGGCCCATCGCGACGACGCGGCCCTCGTCGGCGCGGAAGACGGGATCGCGGATGAACGCGCCGAGGATGTCGGCGTCGATCGTCTGCACGGCCGTGTGCCGGATGAGGTAACCCTGGGCCTGGTTGCCGAGGAGGAGCACCGCGAACAGGGAGACGGCGGCCGCGACCACCGCGACACCTCCGGCCGCGCGCACGACGACGCCGGGCCGGGCGAGGAACGCGAGGACGGCGGGGGCGACGGCGGCGACGGCCGCGCCGATCGCCGCGAAGAGGAAGAGTGTCGCGGCGGACGGCGCGTAGGGGAATCCGAGCTCGCCGACCCGCCCGACCGAGACGACGATCGCGAGCGCGAGAACGCCGATCGCGCTCCCGCGGACCCACCGCCGTCCGTCGGCCCCCGCAACGGCGATCGCGACGACCGCGCAGGCAAGCGCCGGCAGCAGATACCGCACCGCGCCGACCGCGAGCGCCGTCGGCTCCTGGATGCCCGTGTAGGGCGCGTTGGCCCACGAGAAGACGCCGAAGAGGGCCGCGCCGGCGAAGGCGAGCGCGCGCCACCCGGGTCGCGCG
>JBFIDS010000080.1:0-10377 GCA_041603715.1 Paraconexibacter sp.
GCGCAGCGCGCGCGGTGTCTTCAGCGCCGCCCCCATCAACCAGGAGCGGCTGCCGAAGCGGTCGCGGGCGAGCATCACGGTCTCGAGCAGCGTCATGCCCTCGAACAGCCGCGGCGTCTGGAACGTGCGGGCCAGCCCGAGCCGGGCGATGTCCTGCGAGCGCATCCCGACGACCGGACGGCCCATGAGCCCCATCGCGCCGTCGCTCGGCAGCAGGGTCCCGGAGATCATGTTGATGACGGTCGACTTGCCGGCGCCGTTGGGCCCGATCATCGCGGTGATGTAGCCGGGGCGAAGGTTGAACGAGACGCCGTTGACGGCGATGAGGTTGCCGAACCGCTTCGTGAGCCCGTCGACGACGACGAGCGGCACCTCGGAGCGCAGCGGGTCCTGGATGCGCGACCCGTTCGTCACCGCCGGGATGGAGAGCGACGAGACCTTCTCCTCCACCGGGACGCCGGCCGAGTCCTCGACCGGTTCCTCCTCGGCCGTCGCGCCACGGGCGCGGACCCTGCTCACGCCGTCGGCGATGAGCGAGGGGATCGAGACGAGCCCGCGACGGAACACGAGCACGAAGAAGACGAGCAGGGCGCCCGAGATGATGACCTCCCAGCTCGAGGAGTCGCCCGGCAGGTCGACGTTCTGGCGGACCTGGTACTGCAGCCAGCCGACGACCACCGCGCCCACGGCCGCCCCGAAGGGCGAGATGACGCCGCCGACCACGACGTAGGTGACGAGGTCGATCGTGAGCTTGATGCCCCAGCTGTCCGGCGAGGCGAACTGCAGGTAGTAGGCCCACAGCACGCCCGACACGCCGGCCATCGCCGAGCTGAGGACGAACACCTTGAGCTTGAGGCGCCACGCGTTGAGGCCGACGCTCTCCGCCGCCTCCTGATCGATGCCGATCGCCCGCAGGGTGCGTCCCATGCGCGAGCGCCAGACGTTGCGGGCGATGAGCAGCATGACCGCGAGCACGCCGAGGCAGAAGAGGAAGTAATCCTTGGGTTCCTCGATCGACCAGCCGAAGATGTCCAGCGGCGAGACGCCGAGGACGCCCTGGTTGCCGCCGGTGAGGTCCTCCTGGCGCGCGACGAAGACGAGCGCTATCACGAGGATCGCGAGCGTCGCGAGGGCGAGGTTCAACCCCTCGAGCCGGAGCGTGAGCCATCCGACGATGAAGCCCATCGCGACCGACAGGGCGACCGCGGCCGCGAGCGCGGCCATCGGGTCCCAGCCGTGGTCGGCGGTGAGGATCGCCGCCGTGTAGGCGCTCACGAGCACGAAGGCGGCCTGACCGAGGCTGAACTGGTTCGTGAGCCCGATGACGAGCCCGAGCCCCGTCGCCGCCATCGCGGAGAGGAGGATGAACACGGCGACGTCGAGCTGACCGATGTCGTCGGTCGTCGTCGGGTAGAACGCGGCGAGCGCGAGCAGCACGATCGGCAGCGCCATCATCGGCTTGAACCACGAGGTGGCCTGGCGCAGGCGCCAGATCGGGCTGCGCTCCACGCTCTCGTGCTCGATCTCCCGCGCTCGGACGTGATCCTCGACCGCGTGGACGCGCTCGCGGATCTGGGCACGGAGCTCGGCGGCGTCCTCCGAGCCGGCATCGGATGCCTTGCGGCCCTTCAGCCAGCGCGAGACGATGCCCTCGTCGCTGTAGAAGTCGCGGGCGACGAGGTAGACGATGAGCGTGCCGTAGACGATCGCCTGCCGATAGTCGGACGAGATCATCCCGGCGGAGACCGCCTCGAGTACGCCGAGCGAGAGGCCGGCGACGACGGCGCGCGCCGGACTCGTGAACCCGGCGAGGGCGGCGGCGATGAAGCCGATGAGGCCGATCGTGATGCCGCTGTCCCACTTCACCGCGGTGAGCGGGACCGTGACGCTCGCGAGGAGCCCGCAGAGCGCGCCGGCGAGCGCGAAGGACGCGAGCGACGTCGTCCCGATGCGGATGCCGGTGAGGCGCGCGGCGACCGGGTTGATGGCGCTCGCGCGCATCGCCCGCCCGACGTTCGTGCGCGTGAACAGGAGCGTGACGAGCAGCAGGGCGACCGCGGTCGTGAGGTAGATCCACTTGACCTGGTTGCGCAGCGTCGCGCCGAGGATGTCGAAGAGACCGGTCTCGATCGGCGGGGCGCGCCGCGGATCCTCGTCCCAGACGAGGAGGGCGAGACCACGCAACGCGACCCCCACCCCGAGACTCGCGATCACCAGGCTCAGGACGCTGACCTTGCCGCGCACGGTGGCGACCGTGACGCGCTCCTGGATCATCGCGACGACCGCGACGCCGAGCGTGGCCGCGAGCATCGCGAGTCCGAGCGGCCACGAGGCGGCCGTCGTGACCGCCGTGATCATGCCGCCGAGCATCACGTACTCGCCGGTGGCGAAGTTGAAGACGCCCGTCACGTTGGCGACGACGACGAGGGCGAGGGCGACGGCTGCGTAGATGCAGCCGACCGACAGGCCCGAGAAGATGTACTGGCTGAGATCGTCCATGTTCGTCCGTCTGCTCCGCGGGGATGAGGGCCTACGCCGCGCCGGCCGCGAGGCGCTCGGCCGCGGAGGTGAAGACCTCCGGGTTGCCGTCCATCCAGGAGGCGTGAAGGGTGCGATGCGCGATGCGCCAGCCGTCGGCGGTCCGCGTGAGCCGGTCGACGTACGTGCCTCCGACGAGGTAGTGGTCGCCACCGGGGGCGCCCTTGAAGACGTGCTGGGCCTGGAGGTAGCAGCTCGAGGTCGCGCTGTCGCCGTCGACGGTGATGAGCGGCGTGCCGACGAGGTGCTGGCTGGCGTCGAGGCCGCTCAGCACTCCGCTGATGAGGCCGACGATCGCGTCGATGCCCTCGTTGACGCCGCCGAGATCGAGGAAGTCGGCGACCGCGTCAGGAGTGAAGCAGGTGCGCAGTCCGTCCCAGTCGTGCGAGTCGAGCGTCTGCGCGTAGCGGTACAGCACGTCCTCGATCTCGCGTCGGTCGACGAGCTCCCTGAGCGTGTCTGCACTGTGGTCTTGCGAAGCCATGTTCCCTCTCTCCGTCCTCTCGATCCCCATGGGCCTTGCCGTCCGTGTCACGGCCGGTACAGCCGCCGCCGAGGCCGGGGGCCCGAAGGCCCCCGGCTCGGCTGCGTTCCTGCGGTGCGTCCCTACGGGGTGGCCCCCGCGGGGTCCGCGCCCTCGGCGAGGACGTACGTCGCCCGATCGCCTTCCATCTTGGTCGTGTAGTTGACGTAGGCCTCGGTCCAGGTACCGGTGAGGAGGTGGTCGTCCGGACCGCTCGTCACCTTGCCGTGGCTGGTCTCGAGGTCGCCGCTGTACTGCTCGAGCTGCTCACGCAGCGTCTCGCGGGTCACCTCCTTGCCGTCGTCCATGAGCCTCTTCGCGGCGTCCGCGAAGATCGTCACGGCGTCATGGCCGTAGACGCTGTAGTTCGAGAAGCTGTCCGCGTTCTCGGGGAACTGCTCGGCCCACTTCGCCGTGTACTCCTTGCACCACTCGACCACCGGGTCACCATCCGTGAGGATGTCCGAGGTCGCGCCGACGCACTTGTGGCCGCCGAAGATGACGCCCTCGCCGGCCTTGCCGGCCGCGGAGGCGATCGCCGGGACGGCCTGCCACTGCTCACACATGCGCGGCTTGTTGTCCATGCCGAGCTGCACGGCAGCGATGTTCGAGTTCGGGTTCAGACACTCGATGTAGTACGCGTCCGCACCGCTGTTCTTCAGCTTCGTGAGCTGCGGGATCAGCGCGTCGGGCGAGGCGTCGATGGCCCCGATCTCCTCGGCGACGATCTCGCACCCGAGCTCCTCGCAGCGCTCCTTCAGCGCCGGGGTGAGCCCGTTCGAGAAGTCGGTCTCGAAGTGCAGGACACCGATCTTCTTCACCGTCGGGTCGTTCTCGATGACCTGGGTGAGCGCCGACGTGGCGTACTCACCACCGAGGCTGAGCGAGAACCCGTAGGGGTCCGGCGGCTCGAAGAAGTCCGTCACGCCGTTGGCCGAGAAGAACGGGAGCTTGACGCGGCTGGCCTGAGCCTTCAGCGCGTTGCCTCCGCCACCGCCGAGCCACGCCGCCAGCACCGAATCGTCGGAGCCCGCCTCGCGGTAGGCCTGGAGCGACTCCTGCGGGGTGAGACCCTTCGGGAACTTCTTGATCTCGATCATCCGACCGTTGACGCCACCGGCGTCGTTGATCTCCTTCTGCGCGACGAGCATGCCCGTCGTGAAGTCCGGGCCACCGTCGGCGGCCGGTCCTTCGAGGTTCGCGATGACCAGCGGGTCGGTCGACTGCTCGGCCGGCGCCTCGGTCTCGTCGCTGCTGCTTCCGCCGCTCGCGGAGTCGTCGTCGTCGTCCCCACACGCGGCGGCGAACAACGCGACCACGGCGAGTAGAACAAGCACGACCCAACGGAGCGACCTCTTGCTCTCGTCCTCTCGGTGCACCTTCACCAACTCCTCCTGTGCCCCCGGCGCGCCCCGTGAGGCGGCCGAGTGATGAACAATGAAAGCGACGATAGGTTCGCCGTGTGTACTGCGCGGTACAGACTTCTCCGCGCATTGTGGAGACCCACAGCACCGGCGCGCCCGGGGGCCGGAGACCGACGAAATCCCTGCAGAGAAGGGAAAGGGGGCGGGCCGCACATGGCGACCCACCCCCGTTCGGTGCTGCTGTGCGCGTGAGCTCTAGGCCGGCGCGGGCGCGCCTTCGGCCGCGGCTTCGGCCGCGGCGAGCGCCGCCGCCTGAGCAGCCTGACGCTCGACCATGGACGGCGCGGTCGGGCTCCCGACCTCGAGTCCCTCGAGCGCCGGGATGCAGTACCGGGCGAACATCTCCAGGGACCGCCCCATGCGATCGGTCGTCCCCCAGTCGCGCGAATTGACGACGAGCGTGCCGAACCCGCCGAGGCGGTGGTACAGCGCCTTGACCCGCTCGTTGACGTCGTCGGGCGAGCCGACGAGCCAGTAGTCGTTGTCGATCATCCAGTCGAGCGTCAGCTCGGAGTCGTCCATCGTCTCGTCGAGCTTCATGAGCGGTCCGAGCCCGAGCGAGATGAGGTAGTCGTAGGACTTCTTCACCCCGTCGCGGATCTGGGCGACCGCGCTCGCCCGGTCCTCGGCGACGAACACCTCACGGACGAGGCGCCAGTTGCGCCGCGCCTGGACCGGGTCGCGCCCCGCCGCCGTCGCGTGGGCGTCGAGACACGCCGCGTGGTCCTCGAGGTCGACGAACGCGGGGTTGTTCGTGAACTTCGGCGGCGTGAAGTGCACGCTCAGCGCACCCCAGCCGTTGCGGGCGGCGAGCTCGAAGCTGCTCGTGCCGGTCAGGCCCGCGAGCCCGAACTCGGGCATCCGGTTCTTGTAGGGACGGACCTGGATCTCGCGATTCTGTCCCTGCCAGAACTCGCCCTCGTAGGAGATCGGCTCCCGCGCCTCGGTGAGCCGCTGGATGATCTCGAGCGACTCGCGCATGCGCGGGCGCATGACGTCGCCCTCCATGTTGTGCAGCGCCCAGTCGGTCGGAAGCCCGCCGGCGCCGAAGCCGTAGATGAGCCGTCCGTGCGTGAGGTGATCGAGGAACGCAAGCCGCTCGGCGACCTGGAAGGGGTCGTGGTACGGCAGGTTCACGACGCCGGTGGCGAGCATGATGCGGCTCGTCAGCGCGGAGGCCTTCGCGATCATGTACTCGGGGACGGGGACGTTCTCGTACCACCCGGAGTGGTGCTCCCCGATCCAGTACTCGTCGAACCCGAGCCGCTCCGCGAGCACCATCTCGTCGATGTCGCGGTCGTAGGACAGCGTCTGCTGGTCCCACGGGAAATGCTCGGGCATGGTGAATACGCCGAAACGCATCTACGTCCTCCTCCTTGGCTGCATGGGTGGACCGAACGGTACGGACCGCCCGCCCGTCGTGTGACGGTCCCGCTGTCGATCTCCCCAAGCACCGCCCGCGTCCGTGCGCCACGCCGTCCTGCGACCGGGATGCGGTCCCGGCGATCGGACCATCAGACGATTCCCTCTTCCACGGCGACGTCCCAGTACGAGAAGAGTCCCCGGACGTGGTTGCCGCCGTCGACGGGGATCGTGAGGCCGGTGATCCGCGAGGACAGGTCGGAGAGCAGGAACGCGGTGACGTTCGCGATGTCCTCGGGCTCGGTGTGGCGCGGCTCCTCGCCGATGACGACCCGCGCGAGGAACTCCTCGCCCATGCGCCCGATCGTGAAGCCCTCGCTGAGCGGGGTCCGCGTCGTGCCCGGCGCGATCGCGTTGGCGCGGATGTCGTGGCGGCCGAGCTCGCCCGCGGTCACCTTCGTGAACTGGGAGACGCCGGCCTTCGCCGCGCAGTAGTGGCCCAGCCCGTCCGTCGCAGCGATCGCGTTGAGCGAGGAGATGTTCACGATCGCGCCGGCCTCGATCTTCCCGATCGCCTGGCGGGCGTAGGCGCGCGTGCAGAGGAACGTCCCCTTCATGCACGTGTCGACGATGCCGTCCCAGTCCTCCTCGGTCATGTCGACGATCGGGGACATCGCGGCGGTGCCCGCGTTGTTGACGAGCATCTCGACCGGCCCGAAGCGCTCCTGCCCGAGCGCGAACGCGTCGTCGATGTCGGCCGCCGACGTGACGCTGCCGGTGGAGAACACGAGCCGCTCGCCGCCGCCCGAGGCTCCGTCGAGCTCGGCGCGCGCGGCGTCGATGTGGTCGGGCTCGATGTCGATCACGGTCACGTTGGCGCCGCGGTCGAGCAGCTCGGCGGTGATCGCCTTTCCGATGCCGCGCCCGCCTCCGGTGACGAGCGCGTGGGTTCCGACGAGTCGCATGGGACCTCCAGTGGGGCGGGACGGGTGCCCGACTCTAGGAGCGCCGCGGCGGCGGACCGCGACGCCGTGCCCCGGAGCGTTGGCGAGAGCTCCAAGCCGGTGACGGGCCCGCCCCGGGCCGCCGCGACGCCTCGCGGGATCGGCGGTCCGCCGAGGTTGGAGAAACCGACGACGGCCCCCGCGGCGGGCGCTGAACGGCCTCGGGGTCGCCGGTTAGCCTGCGATGAGCAGCCCTTGGTCGACCAGAGGAGAACGTCCATGCCCGCCCCCACCGAGGAGAGCCCCGTCCGCTTCGGGCTCTGGTACGACTTCCGCAATCCGGGTCAGTGGCCCCGGTCCCTCGAGTCCTTCTACGCGGAGACGCTCGACCAGATCGCGTGGGCCGAGGAGCTCGGCTACCGGTCCGTGTGGCTCACCGAGCACCACTTCGTCGAGGACGGCTACACCCCCTCGCCGCTCGTGATCGCCGGCGCGATCGCCGCGCGCACGAAGGAGATGGTGATGAGCACGAGCCTCATGCTCCTGCCGCTCCACGACCCGATCCGCCTCGCCGAGGACGCCGCGACGCTGTCGATCCTCAGCGGCGGGCGCTTCCACCTCGGGCTCGGGATCGGCTACCGCCAGATCGAGTTCGACACCTTCGGCCGCAAGCTGTCGCACCGCCCGAGCCTCATGGAGGAGGGCTGCGAAGTCATCAAGCGCGCATGGAGCGGACGCTCGCTGGAGATGGACGGCAAGCGCTTCAGCTACCCGGACGTCACCGTGTACCCGATCCCCGAGCACACGCCGAAGCTCCTCATCGGCGCGATGAACGAGCCCGCGATCGACCGCGCCGCCCGCATCGGCGACGGCTTCCTCAGCACGCAGAACGCGCACCAGCAGCCCTACCTCGACGCCGTCGCGCGCCACGGTGGCGACCCGGCGGCCGCGAGCATCCACGCCGGCCAGTGGGCGATCATCGACGAGGACCCCGAGGCGACCTGGGCGCGGATCGGCGACCACGCCGTGTACCAGCTCAACGAGTACATCGGGTGGGGGGCGTTCGGCCCGCCGGACGAGGTGCCGCGCTTCCCGGACCGCGACGCGATCGTCGCCGGCGGTGGCTTCGCACTGTGGGACGGGCCGACCGCGGTCCGTGAGATCGTCTCGCTCCTGCGCGAGCGTCCGCAGATCAAGGACATCTACTTCTGGGCGCAGCTGCCCGGGGAGCCGATCGAGAGCGGGTCGAAGCGCATGGAGTTCTTCATGCGCGAGGTCGCCCCGAAGGTCCGGGCCGAGCTGGGCCAGCCGGCCGTCGCCGGCGCCTCGTGAGGTCCGGCGGCGCCGCATGAAGTTCGGGGTCTTCTTCGTCACCGAGGCGCCCGACGGCGACGTCGCCCGCGCCTATCGCGAGATGCTCGAGCAGGTCGAGCTCGCCGAGCGGCTGGGCTTCGACACCGTGTGGCTCGCGGAGCACCACGGCTCGACGTACGGGTCGATGCCGTCGGGCTCGGTGATGGCGGCGGCGATCGCCCAGCGCACCTCCACGATCCGCATCGGGATGGCGGTCTCGATCCTCCCGTTCAACAATCCCGTCCGGGTCGCCGAGGAGTACGCGATGGTCGACGTCCTCTCCGGGGGACGGCTCGACTTCGGCGTCGGCCGCGGCTACCAGCCCAGCGAGTACGAGATGCTCGGGCTCGCCGACCGGCAGGCGGACAGCCGCGAGATCTTCCAGGAGTCCCTCGACATCCTCACCGGGCTGTGGACCGAGGACGACTTCTCCTACAGCGGGAAGTACTACGACATCCGCAACGCGACGCTCAACCCCAAGCCGCTGCAGAAGCCACACCCGCCGATCTTCGTCGCCGCGCTCAGCCCGGAGACGTTCACGCTCGTCGCCGAGAAGGGCTACAACCTCCTCGTCACGCCGACGCTGATGGCGCTGCCCGAGCTCAAGGAGTTCATCCTCGACGCCAAGCGCCGCCTCGTCGAGCACGGCCGGGACCCGGCGTCGATCGAGTTCCCGATGAACTGGCAGATGCACGTCGCGGCGACGGATGAGGAGGCGAGGGAGCGCACGAAGGACGCCTTCGCCTGGTACTTCGACAAGGTCATGGGCCTCGTCCCACACGGCGCGAAGGTGCCCGCGACCTACGAGGCCTACGCGGAGATGGCAGCCGCCTACGAGGCCGCCGGCGGCTACCCCGTCGAGCAGCTCCAGGAGATGGGCGTGGTCGTGCTCGGTGACGCGGACGCGGCGTCGAAGCGGATCGCCGAGGTCCGCGACGACGTCGGCATCAACCGCATCAGCTGCTGGTTCCGCATCGGGGGCCTCGATCACGAATCGGTCGTCGACTCGATGGAGATCTTCGCCCGCGAGGTCATGCCGAGGTTCAAGGACCCGGCGCCGTTCCCCGCCGCGGCACTCCCGCCCGCCCGGGCCACCACCGCATAACGCCACCCAAGGAGACCATCACATGTCACGCCTCGACGTCGATTCCGGCAAGACCATCTACTACGAGCACCACGAGGGGGACGGCACGCCCTTCGTGCTCGTCCACGGCTGGGGGATGGGCGCGCGCGTCTGGGACCTCACGCTCCCGATCCTGCTCGAGGCCGGGCACGAGGTCGTCGTCTACGACCACCGCTGCTGCGGGCGCTCCGACAAGGACTTCGCCGACAACACCACCCAGGCCAACGCCGACGACCTCGTGAAGCTCGTCGACGAGACCGGCGTCGCGAAGCCCGTCATCGTCGGCTGGTCGTTCGGGTCGGCCGTCGCCGCCCGCGCCGCCCACGCCCTCGGCGACCGCGCCGGCGGCCTCGTCCTCGTCGGCCCGCCCACCCCGCGTTACACCCAGGCCGACGGGTTCCCGCACGGCGGGACCGCGGAGATCATGGAGCAGACACTGGCCGCGCTGCGCGACACGCGCCCCGAGTTCCTCCACGGGCTCGCCCAGGGCGTCTGCGCCCAGGACCCGGGCGCCGCGACCGTCGAGTGGATGTGGCAGATGTTCATGGAGACGAGCCCGCGCGCCGACGGCGGCCTCGCCGACCTCGGCGTCATCGACGACCGCGAGCTCCTCCCCGGCATCACCGCGCCGACGCTCGTCTGCGCGGGTGCGCACGACGCCGTCGTCGACCCCGCGATCGCGAAGGTCTGCGCGGACCTCATCCCGAGCAGCCGCCTGATCGAGTTCGCCGACTCCGGACACGCCCCGTTCCTCGAGGAGCGCGAGCGCTTCCACTCCGAGGTCCTCGCGTTCGCCGCGGATCCGGCTGCCGCACTCTCGGGCTCGCCCGCGTAACGCCCTCCGGCGGTCCCCCGCCCGGGTCCGGCACACCGCCGGGCCCGGGTGCGCCCGGCCCGGCGGTGTGTGCCGACCGCGGAACGCCGTCCGTCCGACCCCGGATACGGCCGTCAAACGGACGCCGTCCGACCCGACCGCGCGACGCCGTCCGTCCGACCCCGGATACGACCGTCAAACGGACGCCGTCCGACCCGACCGCGCGACGCCGTCCGTCCGACCCCGGATACGGCCGTCAAACGGACGCCGTCCGACCCGACCGCGCGACGCCGTCC
>JBFIDS010000081.1:0-10276 GCA_041603715.1 Paraconexibacter sp.
GAGCAGCGCCTCGATCTCGATCCCGTGGCCGACGGTGAAGCGCCCGCCCGCCTCCTCCCACGTCGTGTCGAGCCCGGCGTCGAGGCGCTCGTGGCTGAGCGGGTCCTCGTCGAGCACCGACACCGCGTGTCCGGCGGCGAGGGCGGACCGGGCGACCGCGGAGCCGACGCGGCCCGCACCGACGATGAGGACGAACATAGGGCGAGCAGACTACTCCTCGACCTCGACGTCGGGGTCGGCAGCCTCGCGGGCCCCGGGTGCGGTGAGGATGACCTGGCACGGGGCCTTCTGGAGGACGTACTTCGTCGCCGCCCCGACGAAGTTGTCGCGGGGTCCGCCGCGACCACCGAGCAGCGCGCCGCCGCGGATGCGCGACGGCTCCTCGGCCGCGAGGACGATCGCCTCCACCCCCCGGCGCCGGGCCTCCTCGACGATCGCGCGTCCCGTGCGACGGGTGCGGACGATCGCGGTCGCCACCTCCACGCCCTCGTACTCCTCGCCGACCGCCTTCGCGCGGCGCAGCGCCGCCTTCGCCCTCGCGATCCGCTCCTGGGGCAGTCGCCCGTCGATCGGGAGGGTCATCGGCACCTCGATCACGTAGATCGCCTCGATGAGGGCGCCCGCCTCGTCGTCGAAGTCGTCGTGCCAGCTCCCCGCGAGGCGACCCGCGGTCTGCATGATGTCGTCGTCGAGGGACGTTCCGTAGACGGGGACGAGGATCGTGCCGTACTCGACCTCGTCGACCCCCTCCCGCCGCAGGGCCGACTCCGCCACGATCACGCGGCGCAGGACCGGCTTGCCCTGCGAGACGCGGTAGACGACGTACATGAGGACGCCCACGGCCATCCACCCGATGCCGACCCAGCGGGCGCCGGAGTGGAAGAGCAGCACGCTCACCCAGGTCGAGAACGAGAGCATCGCGCCGAGCACCGCGGGAACCGGCACGTCGAAGCCGCGCACGCGAACCCCCCAGGGCACGCGGTAGGGCCGATCCGCGCCGGGGTCGCGGATCCGCAGCGCGACGATCGAGACGTGCGCGATCGTCAGGCCGAGGAGGGCGCCGAAGGCGTAGATGCCGACGAGCATCTCCAGGTCCTGCGGGATCACGAGGGCGGAGGCGACGACCGCCGCCCCGGTGATCGCCACGAACGGCGTCGAGCGGGTGCGGTGCAGCCGCCCGATCGCCGACGGGATCTGCCGGTTCGTCGCGAGGTTGTGCGAGAGGCGCGAGACCCCGAGCATCGCGCTGCTGGCCGCCGCCACGAGCGTGAAGATCGCAGTGACCGCGATCGTGTACGTGAGCGTCTCCCGCAGCCACGCCTGCTCGAACGCGTCGGCGATCCCGAGCATCGGCGCCTCGCGGTAGGTCCCACCGAGCGCGGTCTCCCCGCCCGTCACGGGGAGCGCGGTCATCGCGACGAGCGCGATACCGACGTAGACGACCATGACCGCCCCCGTCGAGCTCAGGACGAGCCGTCGCAGGCCCTCGCGTCCGACGCCCGTCTCCCCCGCCAGGCCGCTCGCGGACTCCAGACCGGTGAACACCACGGTGCCGACGCCGAGCGCGAACAGCGTGTCCTCCCACGTCGGCGACGTCCCGAGCGAGATGGGGTCGAGGAGGAGATCGGCGTCGAAGAAGACCGCGAGCCCGATCGCGATGATCGCGACCTGCAGGACGATGTCGGCGCCGACGAGCGCGCTCACCCGCAGCGTCCGCCGCCGGTCGAAGCCGCGGACGCTGCGGACCGCGACGTAGACGACGAGACCGATCGCGATCACGATCTCGGTCCCCCCGCTCGCCAGCGGCGCGTGGAAGGCCCCCGCGTAGTTCGCCGCGCAGTACGACGTGACCGCGACGAGGATCACGTAGTCGAGGATGATCGCCCAGCCCGCGATGAAGCTCACGAGCTCGTTGAACGCGTACCGGGCGAAGACGGAGGCGCCCGCGCGGTCCTGGTGCAGCGACGCGCCCTCCACGTACGTCATCGCTGCGAGGCCGAACATGATCGCCGTGAGGAAGAAGACGAGCGGCGTGAGGCCGAGCGCGTTGTCGGCGATGACGCCGAGCGAGAAGTAGATCGCGCTGACGAGCGACGTCCAGACGATGACGAAGAGGACCGGGGAGCCGAACCCGAGGGTGAGCGCCCGCTCGACCCCGCCCGGGAGGGCGGGGTCGGCCTCCGCGTCGGGGGCGCCGCGGCGGTCCGGCCCCGGGCCGCTCATCGCTGCCTGCCCACGTGGAGCCGGCCGGCCCCGGCGGCGATGAAGAGGACGCCGAGCAGGACGCCGAGCGCGAGCGGGCCGCCCCCGCGGGCGAGCGTGCTCGCGAGCATCGCGACCCCGAGCACCACCATGACCACGCTCATCGCGGTCGTCGACCGGCGGTGGAGCTCTCGGCTCTCGCTCATCGGGCCCGCGCCCCCGGCCGGGACCGGTTCGGCACGCCCGGGCGAGGCCCGTCGGGGGCGCTGGGACCGGAGTGGATGATGACGCGGCAGGGCCTCTCGGAGAGCACCGTCTCGACCGTCTTGCCGAACACGGTCGTGCCCGTGGTCGCGCTGTATCGGGCCGGGAGCGTCATCACGATCGCCTTCGCCTTCAGCTCGCGCGCCTCGTCGACGATCGTCCGGCCGGCCTGCCCGGCCCGGACCTTGCGGTAGTGGCCGGTGACGCGTCGGCCGCCGTGGAGCTTCGCGTGCTCGATGAGCGCCTGCGCGGCGAGCTCGCGGTCCGGCATCTCGGTCTCGATCGGGGAGGACGCCGGCACGGTGATCGTGACGAGCACGTGGATCCCACGCCGCCGGGGCGCGGCGAGCTTCTTCGCCATCGCGACCGCACCGGACGGATCCTGGCGGACGTCGAGCGCGACGAGCACGCTCTCATAGGCGGCCTCGTGGTCGACGACCGGGGCCGGCATCACCACCCGCGACGTGCTCACGAGGTCGAGCCCCTCGCGGCGGCGATGGGCGACGTACAGCCCCCCGCCCACGGTGAACCACAGCACGCCGACGAGGAGGACCTCGAGGTTGAGGACCGTGACGACGACGCACGCGCTCGCCGTCCCGAGCCCGCCGACGACGGCGAGCAGCGGGACGGGGACCCCGCCGAGCCGGAGGTCCACCGGTCCGCGGTAGGGACGTTCATGCGCGGGGAACCGACGGCGCAACGCGATGATCGAGACGTGGGCGATCGTGAACGACAGGGTCGCCGCGAAGGCGAACACGTTCCCCAGCCACTCCGCGCGGCCCGGGAGCAGGGCGACGCACGCGAGCGCGCCGAACACGACGAGCGCCACCCACGGGGTCCCGCGCGTGGTGTGCGAGCGGCCGAGGAACGGCGGAAGCTGACGGTAGGCGCCCATCGACCCCACGAGCCGCGTCGCCGCGAGCAGCCCCGCGTTCGCCGTGACGAGGAGCACCGTCGTCGCGAGGAGGGCGATGTAGACCTCGGCCGGTCCGCCCATGAACCCGAGATCCATCGACATGACGATGCCGAGGACCGGCTCGCCGGCGAAGCCGCCCTCGTTCTCGGAGAGGCCGAGCAGGGTGGACGCCTCCCCCGTCTCGTCGTCCCGACCGACGGGCAGCGCGCTGAGCGCGATCGCCGGCAGCGTGAAGGACAGCGCGAGGACCGCGATCTGGACGCGCGTGAGCGCCTGGGCGATCGTCCGGGACTCGTCGCGGGCCTCGTCGGCCAGGTTCGCGACCGTCTCGATGCCCATGAGGGCAATGAGCGCGATCGGCACCGCGAGGAACAGATCCTTCCACTCCGGGGCGGACCCGAGGTCGATGTTGTCGACGAGCACGTCCGGCGAGAGGACGAGGACCACGCCGAGCCCGACGATGAGGACCTGGCTGAGGAAGTCGACGACGGCGAGGAGGACGCCGAGGCCCGGTGACCCCTGCACGCCCCGCGCGTTGACCGCGACGAGCACGGCGACGATGGCGATCCCGGCGATGACGTCCCCCGGGGAGGAGCGCAGCGGCTCCCAGAACGCGCCGCCGAGGTAGTGGGGCACGAACAGCGCCGCGATCGCGAGCATGAGCACGTAGGCGAGCACCTGTGCCCACGCGGCGATGAACGAGACGACCTCGTTGAACCCCCGCCGCGCGAAGCTCGATGCGCCGCCGGCCTCGGGGAACATCGCCGTCGCCTCCGCGTACGTCGCCGCGGTGCAGAAGAAGAGGAACCCCACGAGCACGAAGACGAGCGGCGTGAGGCCGAGCGCGAGGGCGGCGACCAGCCCGAGGGCGTAGTAGACGGTCGACCCGACGTTCCCGTAGGCGGTCGAGGAGAGCGCGTTCGTCCCGAGGACGCGCTGAAGACCGTGGAGTCGGCGTTCGGCCATGCGCGGCGCGGAAGTCTACGCCTGCGGTCACACCACGCGCGAGGGCGGCCCGTGGGCCGCCCTCGCTCACCGCTCGGTGCGGGCGCCCGCAGGCGCCGCGGACCCTCAGGTGATCAGCGGGATGATGAGGATCGCGACGATGTTCGCGACCTTGATCATCGGGTTGATCGCCGGGCCCGACGTGTCCTTGAACGGGTCGCCGACCGTGTCGCCGGTGACCGAGGCCGCGTGGGCCTCGGAGCCCTTGCCGCCGAACTCGCCGTCCTCGATCAGCTTCTTGGCGTTGTCCCAGGCCCCGCCGCCCGCGGTCATCATCACCGCGAAGAAGAAGCCGACGACGATGACGCCGATGAGCATGCCGCCGAGCGCCTCGATGTCGATGAGCCCGACGATCACGGTCATGCCGATCGGGAGCATCGCCGGGAGGATCATCTCCCGCTGCGCGGCCTTCGTGACGAGATCGACGCACGTCCGGTAGTCCGGTTCCTCGGAGCCGTCCATGATCCCCGGCTTCTCGCGGAACTGCCGCCGGACCTCCTCGACGACGGCGCCCCCGGCCCGGCCGACGGACTCCATCGACAGCGCCGCGAACAGGCAGACCATCATGCCGCCGAGGATGAGGCCGATGAGGACCTCGGGATTGACCAGGCTGAAGTCCAGGGTGGCCGGATCGAGCCCCCCGCGTTCCTCGAGCTCGAGGATGAACGCCGCGAAGAGCACGACGGCCGACAGGACGGCCGAGCCGATCGCGTAGCCCTTCGTGACGGCCTTCGTCGTGTTGCCGACCGCGTCGAGCGGATCGGTGACGTTGCGGACCTCCTCGGGCAGGTTCGCCATCTCGGCGATGCCTCCGGCGTTGTCCGTGATCGGCCCGAACGCGTCGAGCGCGACGATGACGCCGGTGAGCGAGAGCTGCGCGACGACGGCGATGCCGATGCCGTAGATGCCCTCGAAGCCGCCGCCCGCGATCTTCCACGAGCCCCACACGCCGAGCACGAGCACGATCGCCGGGAGGGCGGTCGCCTGCAGGCCGGACGAGAAGCCCTGGATGATGTTCGTCGCGTGCCCGGTCTGGGAGGCCGCCGCCGTCTTGCGGACCGGGGCGAAGCGCGTCGAGGTGTAGTAGTCGGTGATGAAGAACAGCAGCGCGGTCACGCCGAGACCGATGAGCGAGCAGAAGTAGAGGTCGCTGACGGACGGGATCGTCGCGCCGATGGCCTCCGCGAACTGCAGATCGCCCATGATCGCGTCGGTGACCGGGTAGAACGCCGCCGCGGAGATGAGCCCGGAGACGAGCAGCCCGCGGTACAGCGCGCCCTCGACCTTGCCGGTGCGCGTCTTCACGAAGAACGTGCCGATGATCGAGCCGATGATCGCGACGCCGCCCAGGACGAGCGGGTAGACGGCGACGGCCGCGGTGTCCGAGAACGTCAGGACGCCGAGGAACATCACCGCGATGATCGTCACCGCGTAGGTCTCGAAGAGGTCGGCGGCCATTCCGGCGCAGTCGCCGACGTTGTCGCCGACGTTGTCGGCGATGACCGCCGGGTTGCGCGGGTCGTCCTCGGGGATGCCGGCCTCGACCTTGCCGACGAGGTCGGCGCCGACGTCGGCGGCCTTCGTGAAGATGCCGCCGCCCAGCCGGGCGAAGACCGAGATGAGCGAGCCACCGAAGCCGAGCCCGATGAGGCCTTCGACGGCCTCCTTGTCGGTCCGGTCCAGGAACTCGGTGAGGACCCCGTAGTACCCGGCGACGCCGAGGAGCGCGAGGCCGACCACGAGCATGCCGGTGATCGCACCGCCGCGGAAGGCGGCATCGAGCGCGGGGGACACGCCGCCTCGCGCCGCCTCCGCCACGCGGCAGTTCGCGCGGACGGAGACGTTCATCCCGATGTATCCGGTGGCGCCCGACAGGACCCCGCCGATGACGAAGCCGACGGCGACATAGCCGTCCTGGATGAAGATCAGCGCGACGGCAAGGACGACCCCGACGATCGCGATCGTCGTGTACTGGCGGTTGAGGTAGGCGCGCGCGCCCTCCTGGACGGCACCGGAGATGCGCTGCATCTCGTCGTTTCCGGGGGACAGGGCGAGCAGGGACCGGGTGGTCACTACCCCGTAGACCACGGCGAGCGCAGCGCAGACGAGCGCGACGATCACTCCTTGGTCGGTCAGGAAGTCGCTCAAGGTGATTCCTCCACTATGCGTTCGATGTCACGACGCTCGGAGGCAACCCACGACTCCGATGCGGCGCGTTTTTCAGGGGAACACGAGGCCGGTGGCGGAGCACGCTCCTCCCAGCAGCACGGCGAGCCTATACGCACTGGACGGGGGTCGTGGGGGAATTTCGATGCCGGAGACCGGTGCGCTGGACGGTCCTCCGGGTAGATGATCGCGGCGCCCCCGGGGCGCCGCGATCGGCCGGGTCACTGCCCGGGCACCCACAGACGGCCGCTGCTCTGCGCCGGACCGCTCCCGCCGGAGGAGCCGGGCTGCGCTCCGGGAGCGCCCTGGTCGGCGGGCTGATCGGGCCCACCCTCGGCGGCCGAGGGGGCGCCCCCGCTGATCTGCACGTAGGCCATCTGAAGCTGCGACAGCGCATCGCGGATCTGCGAGGCGTCGGGACCGAGATCGCTCTCCACGAAGCCGAGCAGCGCACGCGCGCTGTCGATCGCGAGCTTGAGCTGGACGTGGTCGCGCTCGTCCTCGGTGCCGGGCGCGAGCCCGGCCTTGCGTCCCGCGAGGTTGAGGAGCGACACGATCGTCTGGACGACGACGTCCTCCACGCGGAGCTGCTTGAGCTGCGCCTCGTAGGCGGCGCGGAGCTCCTCCTCGGAGGGCTGTCCTTGGCCTTCGGGTCCTGGGGGGAACGGCGGCTGGCTGCTCATCGTGCCGGGGCCTCCTCGGCATCGGGGTGGACCGGGGACGCCGCGCGGGCGGCCCCGTAGGTCGCCTCCGTCTCCGCCACGGCGGAGGCGAAGGCCTCCTGCATCGTCGCACCTGTGGCGAGGAGGTCGCGCTGACGCTGCGTCCCGTTGCGCGCGGGCAGGCCTCCGTCACCGATCCCGAGCTCGGCCCGGACCGGCGCCGTCCACGCCCACAGCGCCTCGAGCGCCGCCCCTGCGGGACGCACCTCGAGCCGGTCGAGATCGATGAGCTCGCCGTCCATCCCGTGACGGATCGCCCGCCAGGTGTTCTCCTCCACGAGCCGGCCGGGGACGTCGGGGAGGGCGACGCCGTCGTCCTCGTCGCGGGCCGCCTGCGCGATGCAGGCGACGATCAACGCCGAGAGGGCGTCGGCCTCCCCGGATGTCGACTGGGCGTCGCAGATGCGCATCTCGACGGTGCCGAACGAGAAATGGGGACGCACCGACCACCACACCTGCGTGTACTCGACGATCGACCGCGTCCTCACGAGGAGATCGATGTAGTCGGCGTAGGCGGCCCAGGAGCCGTAGGCGTCGGGCACCCCGCACCGCGGGAACGTCCGCGTGAACGCCTGGGTGCGGGCGGAGTGCAGGCCGGTGTCGCGGGCGTCGAGGAACGGCGAGTTGGAGCTCACCGCGAGCAGCGTCGGGAGGACCGGCCGCAGGCGGTCGCACACGCGGACCGCGCGGTCGGCGCCCCTCACGCCGACGTGGACGTGCAGCGAGAACGTGTTGTTGCGACGCGCGACGTACTGGAGCCCGTCGACGACCCGGCGGTAGTGCTCGGTGTCGATGTTGCGCTGCTCGCGGTAGTCCGACCACGGGTGCGTCCCCTGGGCGGCGAGCCGCACCCCGAGCGCGCGGGCGGCGGCGAACAGCCTCACCCGGTGCTCGTCCTGACGGCGCCGCGCGTCGGCGAGCGAGATGCCGCGGCCCGACCGGATCTCGATCTCGCTCGCGATGAGCTCGCCGCTCAGCGACGCCGTGAGGACCTCGTCGCCGGCCGCGGTCGCGCACAGGTCTTCGTAGCGGTCGACGAGGTCGAGCGTCGCCGGATCGAGGATCGCGAACTCCTCCTCGAGGCCCACCGTCCCGTCGACGGAGTCCTCGAAGGCCTGGCGGGCGGCGGCGAGGTCGATCACGTGAGGTAGAAGTAGAGCGCGTAGAGCAGGTCGACGGCCGGACTCGAGGTGTGGACCGTCACCTCCGGGGGCACCTGGAGCAGCGCCTCGGAGTAGTTGAAGATGATCTTGACCCCGGCGGCGACGAGGTCGTCGGCGAGGGCCTGGGCCGCGGCGGCCGGAACCGCGAGGACACCGACGACGACGTCCTCCTCCTCGACGACGCCTTTGAGGTCCGCGACGTCCCGGACGCGCTGCGGCCCGACCTCCAGGCCGAGCTTCTCCGGATCGGAGTCGAAGATCGCCACGACGCGGAACCCGTGGTCGGCGAAGATGTCCGAGCTCGCGATCGCCCGGCCCAGGTGCCCCGCCCCGAAGAGGACGATGTTGTGCTGGCCGGCCGTGCGGAGGATCGCCCGGATCTGCGACACGAGCGACTCGACGTTGTAGCCGACGCCGCGCTTGCCGAACTTCCCGAAGCCGCTGAGGTCGCGCCGGATCTGCGTGGAGTTGACGTGCGTGTAGTCGGAGAGCTCCTGGGAGGAGATCGTCTCCTTGCCCATCTTCTTGGCCTGCGTGAGGACCTGCAGGTAGCGCGACAGCCGCGCGGCGACGCCGAGGGACAGTCGCTCGAGGGGGATCTCCGGAGGGGGCGGGTCGCCGACGGTCATGGGCGCTGCAGTCTAGATAGGCCCGGTCGCGCACGACCCGCGAGCCGGGTCCGCAGGTCCGCCTCGTCGACGAAGAAGTCGCTGAGCTCCTCGCCGTCGAGGCAGGTCACCGGGATGCGCTCGAGATACCGGCGGTGCAGCACGTCGTCGCTCTCGATGTCGATCGTCTCCAGGCGGGCCCCCGCCTCGCGCGCGAGCGGCTCCAGGACGGCGAGCGCGTCGTCGCACAGGTGGCACCCCGGACGCACGTAGACGGTGATGAGCGGGGACGGATCCGGCGTGCTCACAGGCCGAGGTCCCCGGTCGAGTAGGCGTCGAGCGCGAGCGCGTCGCGGGTGGTGAGCGCGGGGGTGTGGAGCGCCGCCGCGCCGATCATCGCGGCGTTGTCGGTGCACAGCTCGCCCGGAGGGACGTGAAGGTCGACGCCGAGGGTTCCCAGCCGCTCGCGCAGGGGGCCGTTGGCCGCGACGCCGCCGCCGACGGCGACGCGCTCCAGGCCGGTCTGCGCGACCGCACGCTCGACGCGGACGGCGAGCGTCTCGACGATCGCGCGCTGATAGCTCGCCGCAAGGTCCGCCCGGCGGCGGTGCGCCTCGGCCTCACCGAGGTCGCGGATGGCGTACAGGAGCGCCGTCTTGAGGCCGCTGAAGCTCATGTCGAGCCCGCTGACGCGCTGCGCGGTCGGGAACGGGAACGCGTGCGGGTCCCCTTCGGCCGCGAGTCGCTGGAGGTGCGGCCCGCCCGGGAACGGCAGCCCGAGCATCCGCGCGCCCTTGTCGAACGCCTCACCGGCGGCGTCGTCGAGCGTGCGGCCGAGCACCGTGAAGCCGAGATGGGCGTCCACCCGGGCGAGGAAGCTGTGCCCGCCGCTGGCGACGAGGCAGACGAACGGCAGCTCGAACGGCTCGTTCCCTCCGGCGTGGAGGAAGTTCGCGCTCACGTGGCCCTGCAGGTGGTCGACGGCGGCGAGCGGGAGGTCGCGCGCCGCGGCGAGGCCCTTCGCGGTGCACAGACCGACGAGGAGCGCGCCGACCAGGCCCGGCCCCCGCGTGACCGCGACGAGGTCGACGTCGTCGACCCGGAGCAGCGAGGAGTGCCCGCCGCTGACCAGCATCGCGAGGCACGGCTCGGGCAGCGGCCCGTGCTCGAGCGGGTCGACCGCGACGTGCGCGGCGAGGTGGTTCACCCCGTAGAGCGGCTTGCCCAGGC
>JBFIDS010000082.1:0-10253 GCA_041603715.1 Paraconexibacter sp.
GGCGGGGGCGGCGGCGGAGGCGGAGGCGGTTCCGGCAGGCTCGCGGGGATGCCGAGGAGGACGAGCCGGTGCGGGCTCGAGTACGTGAACGCCGGGACGACGTAGCGGCCCGGACCCACCTGTGGGGTGAGCGCGCCCGCGCCGAAGAGGTCGCCGATGCGGACGTCGAGCGTCGCGTCCGGCGCCCCGGAGGCGGAGTACCGGCGGACGCGCACCTCGGCGGCGTTGAAGTTGTCGAGGAACCGGGAGCCGGCGGCGACGATGCCGCCGTCGCCCTGCACGTTGACCCCGTCGTACCCGCGCATCGAGTACGACCCGGGGAGGAAGTCGGTGAGCAGCCCGCCGTTGGAGAACGTCCCGTCGCGCGAGCCGTCGGGGTTCAGGCGCGCGATGGCGAGGCTCTCGTTCGCGTCCGCCGAACCCACGACCGTCGGCTTGCCGTCGGCGGTGACGAACACGTCGCTGCCGGTCGACACCTGTGCGGAGGCGCCGTCCCACGGCCGCGCGACGCCACCGGAGCCGAAGCTGCCCAGAGCGGTCCCCGAGGCATCGAACCGGGCGACGAACTGGCGCGGCTCCGGGGTGAAGAGGGTGCCGACGACGGTGATCTCACCGTTCACGGGGGAGACGACGAGGTCGCCGGCCGCGACCGGTGAGGAGTCGCCGGTCGGGATGAGGTTGCGGACGCCACTGCCCGAGCCGAACGACAGGTCGAGGTCCCCGCTGATCGGGCTGATGCCCCACAGGCGCAGCGACTCGCCCTCGCCCGTGGCGACGAGGAGGCGCGTCCCGGTGGCATTGAGCCGGACGCCACCGGCGGCGTTGCGGTAGTCGCCGCTCGCGTTGCCGAGCGGCCGGACGCCGTCACCGCCGCCGAACGTCGTGTCGGGCGCGCCGCCCGGCGTGAGCTTGACGACGTAGGCCTGCGTCGCCACCGTGAGGACCGTGTAGATGCTTCCGGCGGAGTCGACGACGACGCCGCCGAGCTGCGGCGAGAGGTTGAGGTCGATCCCCTCGACCCCGTTGAGCGGGATCGTCGCGATGCCGTCCCCGTCGAAGGACGTGTCGAGCTGCCCCGACGGGGTATGGCGCGTGACCGCGAGCCCGTACCCGTCCTCGAGTCCGGCGGTGACGATCCGGTCGTCGGCGAGCCGGAAGGCGTCGACCCCGGCTCCCGCGTTCCACCCGCTGTTCAGCGCGACCTCCGTGCGACCGCTGCTCCCGAAGGAGCCGTCGAGCCCCGATCCGGAGGCACCGGCGGGCAGGAGGAGAGCGCCGGCGGCGAGTGCGCCGGCGACGAGGCGTGTGCGGACCATGGGACCTCTTGGAACCTTCAGCGGGACTGGACGCGCGGCATCGTAGTGCGCCGACTGTCGCCCGTCCAGTGATTCGTCTCGACCCGCCGTCCAGTCGCACCAGGGGCGCTCATCTGAGACCCTGGCGCCATGCCCCCCGAGCCCGGTCTCGCCCGCTTCCACGTCGACCTCGACGACCCGCCGGCGGAGCGGTTCGTGTGGCTGCGCAACGAGCTCGGCGTGTCGACCTTCGGTCTCAGCCTGATGACGCTCGCCCCCGGAGAGAGGGGCCGGATCCACCGCCACGAGCGCCAGGAGGAGGTCTACGTGGTCCTCGGCGGCGTCCTCGACCTCGTCGTGGAGGAGGTGACCCACGAGCTGATCGCCGGCGACGTCGTCCGTGTCGGCCCAGAGCTGCGCCGCCAGCTCCTCAACCGCGGGCCCGACCGCGTCGTGCTCCTCGCCCTCGGCGGTAGCGCCGAACACGACAGCCGCGATGGCATGGCCTACTCCTCGTGGGACGCGACCGAGCACGCGTCGCCGCGGGACGTCCCGACCCCCGACGACCTTCCCGCCGACGCGCTGCGCTGACCCCGGCGACGCGCGCGGCCGGGTTCAGCGGCCGCGCTTCCTCGCGGCCCGCAGCCGCACGGTGCGGGTGAGCGCGACGGGGGACCCCTTCGCCTGCTTCGCGGTGAGCCGCAGGCGGTAGGTCCCGGACCGCAGCCGCACGCCCTTGCGCAGGCGGACCCCCAGCCGGCGGGAGCCCCGCACGCGCTTGGAGCGCGCCTCGCCGAGGGTCGCCCGGCCGCGGAGGGTCGACAGCCGCACCCGGACGTCGCGCAACGACCCTCCGCGGGCGCCCACGGTGATGATGCCGCGGCGGCGCCGGTTCACCGCGGCGAGCGGCGTGAGGATCCGGCCGAGCGTCACCTTCACGCCGCCGCCGTTCGTCGCCTCGGCCGCGGGGAGGACGCCGCCGCACGGAAGCTCGAGCTTCGCCGATTCGCCGCGGGCGACGAAGACCTCCTCGGTCTGGCGCACGGTGTCGCCGTCGAGGCAGCGCAGCGTATAACGCTCACGGGCGCCCGTTCGCGCGACGAACGGGCGCGTCGACGGGTTGACCCACCACTCGAACCGGCCGTTCGCCGGGACCCGCGTGGAGAACTCGAGCTTCTCCGGGATCTTCCGCACCGGCCCGCGCCCGATGCACGACGTCGGGGAGGTCTCCCCCGGATCCCCGAGCCGCAGGGGGAGGACCTCGGCGATCTGGCAGACCGGGGAGGTCTCGGTCTCGAACGTCTTCGTGATTCGCAGGGTGCGGCCCGCCGGGGCGCGACCGGCGATGCGTGAGGTGAAGGCGGGGTTGCGCGCCGCCTCGGCCGCGAGGAGGTACGCCTCACGCAGGCCCCGGCCCGCCGTCGCCCCGGCACCGACGTACTGGTCGACGACGTGCTCGGCGTAGTTGCCGTGGAAGGACCCGTTCTCCGGCCCGATCTCGATCGTGTAGCCGAAGCCGCCGGTCGCCGAGTACGTCCAGTCGTCCGTCGTGCCCGTCGTGTCGTAGAGCTGCCAGCCGTACTGGCTCGTGTAGCCGGTCGCCGCCGCCATCGCGTCGCCGAGCGCCTTGAGCTGCGGCTCGTCGGGGGCGAGCCCGTCCTCGCTGAGACCCGGCGGGCGCAGGATGAGCGCGGCGACGTTGTGGACGGTGAGCAGGGACGTCGGGTTCGTGCCCGACACGAGCTCGCGGACCGCGAGGACCTCGGGCTCGGAGAACGGCGCGGGGCCCCGGAAGCTCTGGTCGTTGGGGTTCGACGAGGCGCCCGGCCCGCCCCACGACTCGGCGTAGTTGCGGTTCGGGTCGACGCCGATCGCGAACGCGCACGGGATCTCCGGGATCGGCACGAGCACCGGGTTGCAGTTCTTGCGCTTGTAGCTCAGCGTCCCGCCCTGCACGACGACGCCCGTCGCGAGCTCGTAGAGGAACCCGACGTCCGTCTCCTGGTCGGGGTCGATGTCGGGGGCGCCGCGCGAGAGGACGAAGCCGTCGGCGTTCGTGATCGGCATCACGACGACCCGGACGGTGTCGAGCAGCTTCGTGATCCTCGGGTCCCGGCCGTCGCCGAGGACGAGGTCCCACGCGAACTCCATCGCGGACTCGGCGGAGGGCCATTCGCGCGCGTGGTGGAGCGCGTTGAGGATGAACGTCGGCCGCCCGTCGTCGGGCCCGGCGACGTCCCGGCTGATCTCGAGGTACTGAAGGTCGCGGCCCTGGAACGTGCGGTTGCGCAGCGTCCGGGCGCGGACGATCCGCGGGAAGCGGTCGGCGATCTCCTTCAGCTCTCGCTGGTAGTCCTCGTACTGGCGGTAGGTCGTGCGCCCGGTCGGCAGCCCCGACCCGCCGGCCTGCCGCAGCGCGCGACGGTCGCTCGCGCGGCTCGCGCGGTCGGCGGCGGCGAGGTCGTCGACGACCGTCCGGGTGGCGAAGCCCGCCTCGCGCAGGCGGCGGAGGTCGGCCGCACCGTGGGCGAGGACGCGGGCCGTGCGCGCGTCGACGTCGTGGGTCACGTCGACGCCCGTCGCCTCGAGACGGGCGAGGTCCGCCCGGCCGCGCAGGTGGACTTCCACGAGCGACGTCCGCGCCGCGGCCGCGCCGCCCGCCGCGGCGACGAGCGCGGGCAGGTCGAGTCGCGTGAGCTGCGTCGTGAGCGTGGCGTTCCTCGCGCGGCCCGACCGGCGGCAGGCCTGGACGAGCAGGGACGCCCCGCGGCGCACCGTCACCTCGGCGAACTCCCGCGCGCCGAACCCCGCGGAGGACGCGACGCGTCGCATGCTCGTCGCCTCGAACACGGCGAGGTCCCAGTCGCCCGCGCCACGCCCGCCGGCGAGCCGCACGCGCCAGGTGCCGTCGGCGGGGGCGATCCAGCGGTGCGTCGCGACCGAGGTGTCGTCCCGCGGCCCGCCCACGCAGTCGCGGTCGGCGGCGCGGCGCGCGACGAGACGGGTGCGCGCCGGCGCGTCGACGCCCCTCACGGCGGCGGCGACCGCGGTCGGATCGCCACCCTCCCCGGCGTGATCGTGGGCCGCGGGGGCGGCGGCCCAGGACGCGCCGGGCCCGGCGACGACGACGAGCAGGGTCGCCGCGAGGGCGCGGACGGCGGATCGCATCTGCCGATCGTGTCGCATCGCGACGCGGCTCGTCAATCGGCGGCCCAGCGCACGTGCGACCATCCCGCGGTGGCTGTCGCGCTCGCGCTCTTCACGTCCGTCGCGTACGGCCTGTCGAACTACGTCGGCCCCCGTCTCGCGCGGGGCGCCCCGCTCGCGCTCCTCCTGCTCGTCGGCCAGAGCTGTGCCCTCGTCCTCGCGGGCGCGCTCGTGTCGGCGCGCGGCGAACCGCTCCCGGACGCGGGCGCGATCGCCTTCGCCGTCGCCGCGGGCCTCGGGAACGCCGGCGGGCTCGTTTTCCTCTACCGCGCCGCGGCGGTCGGCCCGCTCAGCGTCGTCATCCCGATCGGCGCCCTGGGCGCCTCGATCCCGGTCGTCGCCGGGTTCGCGTCAGGGGAGGAGATCGCGGTCCTCAAGGTCGCGGGGATCGTGCTCGCGATCGCGGGAGTCGTGCTCGTTGCGCGGCGGACGGCCGCCCAGGTGGCGGCGGTCCAGCCGGAGGGCCACGACCGGCGGGCTGCGGTGGTCCTCGCCGCGGCCTCCGCGGTGTGCTTCGGCATCTTCCTCGCGACGCTCAGCCCGGCCTCCGACGGCGACCCGGGCTGGGCCGTGTTCCTCAGCCGGGCGTCGCTCGTCGCGGCGCTGCTCGCGTTCGCGGTCCATCAGGGGGCGCTGCGGGCGATCGACCGCTCCCGCCTGCCCCTCCTCGCGGTGCCCGGTCTCCTCCTGTTCGCCGGGACGCTCTCCTACGCGGCGGCGACGCAGGAGGGCGACCTCGGCGTCGTGAGCGTGCTCGGCTCGCTGTTCCCCGTGGTGACGGTCGCGCTCGCGGTGGGGATCGACGGCGAGCGGCTGTCGCGGTGGCAGGCACTCGGCGCCGGGGCCGTGATCGTCGGTGTCGTGCTCCTCTCCTCGCGCTGAGCGCGGTGGGTCGACCCGCCGGCCCCGGTGACGCGCCGCGCCGCCGGCACGGCGGACACCGGGCTAGGGTGAGGGCATGGACTGGGGAGACGGCGCGTACGAGCTGACGGCCCGCGCGCTCGCGCCGGCGGGCGATCTCGTGGTCGAGCGGGCCGGGGTCGCGTCCGGCGACATCGTCGTGGACGTCGGGTGCGGGACCGGCAACGCGGCCCTCGCGGCCGCACGTCGCGGCGCGCGCGTCACCGGAGTCGACCCCGCGCAACGGCTCCTCGAGGTCGCGCATCGCCGTGCGCGCGAGGACGGTCTCGACGTGCGCTTCGTGGAAGGTGACGCCGCCGCGCTTCCCCTCGCGGACGACGCGTTCGACGCGGCGATCTCGGTCTTCGCGGTCATCTTCTGCCCCGACGGTCCCGGGGCGGTCCGCGAGCTCGTCCGGGTCGTGCGGCCGGGCGGGCGGATCGCAGTGACGACCTGGCGGCCCACGGGCGCGATCGCTGCGGTCGGGCGTCTCGTCCGCGAGGCGGTGGGCGACGACGCGCCGCGGCCTGTTCTCGACTGGGGTGACACCGACGCCGTCCTCGCCGCCTTCGCCGGGGCCGGGGCGCGGGCGGAGATCGACGACGAGGTGCTCGCGTTCACCCACTCGAGTCCCGAGTCGTGGTACGACGAGCAGACGGCGTCGCATCCGATGTGGCGCGCGACGATCGCGCGGCTCGCGGACCGCCCGGGCGCCGCCGAGGAACTGCGCGCACGGTCGGTCGAGGTCCTGCGCGACGCCAACGAGGATCCGACCGCGCTGCGGGTGTCGAGCGCCTACGCCGTCGTGCGCGCCGTCGTCGGTCCCTGACTGCGGCCCGTATCTTCTTGCCATGGCCCACGCGCTGCGCCCCCTCTTCGACCGCATCGTCATCAAGGAGCTGGAGCCCGACCGGCTGCGGCAGTCGGGCCTCCTCGTCCCCGCGGGCACGAACGAGCCGCCCCCGCAGCACGGGATCGTCCTCGACGTCGGTCCGGGCCTCGACTGGTGGGCGAGCGCGGGCGTGCGGATGCCGGTGAGCCCCGGCGACCACGTCGTCTTCCCCGCGTCCGCGGGCGCCTGGGTCGAGGTCGACGAGGAGCGCCTGCTCGTCTGCCGCGTGGGGGAGATCCTCGGCGTCCTCGAGACCGTCGGGCGGTCCGTCGACGTCGGAGTGTTCGACGACGACTCCCGCGACGCCGACGGCTAGCCGCGGGCGTCAGGCCCGCTCTTCCCTGCGGCGCTGGCGCCGGCGGCGCCGTCGCACGTTCGGGCGGCGCACCGGGGGGCGCTTGAGCCAGCGGCCGGGCCACCCGCTGTGGTAGCCGGCGAACGCGATCGTCGCGGGGACGAGGATCGTCCGGACGAGGAACGCGTCGATGAGGAGCCCGACCGCCATGATGAATCCGAGTTCCTGGAAGGAGCGGATCGGCACGATGGCCATCGCCGCGAAGGACACCGCGAGGACGATCCCGGCGGCCGAGATCGCGCGGGCCGCGCCCGCGCCGGCCGAGATGATCGCCTCGTCGAGCGGTCGTCGCCGGGCCTCGTCCCAGACGCGTCCCACGAGGAAGATGTTGTAGTCCGAGCCGAGCGCGACGAGCAGGACCCCGGCGGCGACCGGGACGAAGTAGCTCAGCTCGCCGTGGCCGAGGACGCCCTGGAAGAAGGCGACGCCGAGGCCGAGAGCGGCGAGCGGCGCGAGGGCGGCGGTGACGACGAGGTAGAGCGGCGCGACGAGGCCGCGCAGGAAGACCACGAGGACGAGCAGGACGGCGAGCAGGACGGCGGGGACCACCCGCCACAGGTCGTCGACCGTGCCGTCGATCGTCTCCTGCGAGAGGACCGTGTCGCCCGCGAAGCCGATCCGCGCGTCGGCGATGGCGCTCCTGGCGAGGTCGGGGATCGACTCGCGCAGCCGCCGGACCCGCTCGATGGCCCCGGCGCCGAGCGGGTTGGCGCGAAGGATGAGCACGTAGCGCGCGGCATCGCCGTTGCGGGCGAGGACCGCGCCGAACGGCAACGAGGCGGGGTTCGAGGCCGGACCGACGACGCGGGCGACCCCGGGCTCGGCGGCGAGCAGTCGCTGCAGACGGACGAGCGCGCGGCGCTCGTCGACGACGCCGTCGCGCTCCACGACGAGGACGGTCGGGGAGATCGCCCCGGGCACGAAGCCGCGGAGAGCCTGGGCGTAGGCGACGGTCGGCGCGCTGTCGGACGGCAGGCCGCGGATGATCGGGTTCCCGAGGTGCATGAACAGCGCACCCGACGACATGGCGGCGAGGGCGAGGAGGCACACCGCGATCGTCCGGCGCGGACGGCGGACGGCGGACGTCACGAGGCCGCGCATCACGCGGTCGCCGCGGCTCGGCGTCGCGGTGCCCGGTCGCTCGCGGCGTGGACGGGCGGGCCAGAACAGCGCGCTGCCGAGCAGCGACATCGCCGCAGGGATGAACGTGACGGTCACCGCCATGGCGACGAGCACCGCCATCGCGAGCCCGGGACCGAACGCTCGCAGGAACCCGAGCTCGGCGACGAACAGGGCCGAGCAGGCGGCTGCGACCGCCATCCCGCACGTGACGATGATCGTCATGAGCTCGGCGGTCGTCTGCGTCGCGGCGGTGCGCGGGTCGCCGGTCTCGCTCATCTTGCGCCGGTACCGGGACAGGAAGAACAGCGTGTAGTCGGTGACGACGCCGAAGAGGAGCGCGACGATGACCGGCTGCACCTCGCTCGGAACGGAGACGCCCAGCGTCCGGCCGAGCAGGGCGACGACGCGGATGCAGACGAGGTAGGCGAGCGCGACCGCGACGAGGTTGACGATCGGTGCGAGCGGTGATCGGAAGTAGAAGCCGACCGCGACGAGGATGAACAGCAGCGTCGCGATCTCCACGAGCGGCAGATGGTCCTCGATGACCGCCGACTGCTCGGCGCGTGCCGGGATCGCCCCGGTCACATCGACGTAGCCGCCCGGCACGATCTCCTGCAGGTGCTCCTCGGCCAGCCGGCGCGCGGCGTCGTTGCGGCCGCTCTGCCCGATGTCGGGGGGGAACAGGAGGGCGACGAGCAGCGTCGTCGGCGGATCCTCGGACGGGCGTCGGCCTCCGATCGCGTTGGGGATCGGGAAGCCGCGGGTCTGGCGCAGGGCGGGGAGCTCGCCGCGGTTGAGCTCGACGAGCCGCTCGATGACGCGAGCCTGCTGACGGATCGTGAGGCCGCTCGGGTCGCGGACGACGACCACCGAGCGGCTCAGGACCGGGAAGGCGAAGAGCTCGGCGGCCCGTTTCTCCGTGTCGATGGCCGCGGCATCGACGGGCACCAGATCGCCGAGCGACCCGACCTGGGCCTCCCTGATCGAGGGCAAGGCGAGCGTCGCGGCGACCGCGAGCGCGACCCAGCCGACGACGATCGCCACCCGCATCCGCACGATGAAGGTGGCCACACGGCGGGTCATGGCACGGTCACCGGTCGCCGCCGTGCAGGCCGAACCGCTCGCGCTCGGCCTGTGCGAGCCGCCGCACCTCCGCGTCGCCGAGGGCGGCCCAGGGTGGTCCGTCGAGCGACTGCAGCCGCTGATAGCTCATGCGCGTGCGGGCCCGTTCGGCGAGGAGGCGGTCGAGCTGCGGGTCCTCGCCGTGGCGGCGCTCCAGGGTGGCGAGAGCGCGGCGCTCGCGGATCCGCGCGATGCGGAGGGGGACGTAGGGGATGAGGAGCGCGCTCGCCGGGATGAACGCGATGGCGGCGCCGAGCAGGCCGCTGAGCGCGCCCGCGCTGTCCTGGGCCTGGGCGGCGCTGCGCCGTGTGCTTCGACCGGTCTCCGCCACGCCTTCGCCCACCTCGCGGAACTGGCCGCCGACGAACGGGACGTCGATCTCCGTGAGGGCCCCGCCGGTACGCTCGACGGCGGCCCCGGTCTGTGCGACGCTCGCGCCGAGGTCCTGCAGTCCGTCGACCTCGTCGCCGACCCGGAGCCCGATGATGACCCACGCGACGACCCACAGCGCGACGAGCGCGTCGACCGCGAGGAGGGGGACGCGGCGGAAGGGCATGGGAGTCTTCTACCCTACGGGCGTCGGATGCAAGCGGACGGACGCCTAGGCTTCTGCGCAATGAACGCCGATCGTGTCGTACGGATCCTCATGGTCTGCCTCGGGAACATCTGCCGCTCGCCGACGGCGGAGGCGGTGATGGTCGGGCTGCTCGAGGAGGAGGGCCTCTCCGACCGCGTCGAGGTCGACAGCGCCGGGACGGGCGGCTGGCACGTGGGTGACCCGCCCGACCCGCGCAGTACCGCGGCGGCGCGAGAGCGCGGCATCGCGCTGCGCGGCCGTGCCCGGCAGGTCGCACCGGCGGACTTCCACGCCTTCGACCTCCTCGTCGCGATGGACATGGCCAACCACCGCGACCTGCTCGCCTCCGCCCCCGACGACGCCGCCCGCGAGAAGGTCGTGCTCCTTCGCGCGCTCGACCGGGACGCGGTCGCGCCCGGAGCCCTCGACGTCCCGGACCCCTACTACGGCGGCGAGCGCGGGTTCGACGTGGTGCTCGACGTCGTGGAGTCGGGGTGCCGGGCCCTGCTCACGGAGATGCGGGAGAGGGGGCTGGTGTGAACGGGCTCGAGCAGGCCGTCGGGGAGGCCCTCGGCGACGAGGTCATGACGGCGCGGGAGGTCCCGGGCGGCGATCTCGGCGACGCGCAGCGCATGGAGCTGCGGGGCGGCGACGTCGTCTTCGTGAAGTCCTACGCCGGCGTGGTCGAAGGCGTGCACGCCACCGAGGCCGCCGGCCTGCGCTGGCTCGCCCATGCCGAGGGCGGTCCCGCGGTGCCGGAGGTCCTCGCCGTCGCCGACGGCA